>JAWBAC010000006.1:16470-34834 GCA_038997355.1 Candidatus Aenigmatarchaeota archaeon
CTGATAGTTAGCGGAAATAACATAGAAGAAGTTGGACAAACATGTAATAATATCGAGCAAGCATGCAGAATCACTGTATGGGATAGAAGAGTTTTTCAAGATGGAATATTCTTAATAAAAAGAGAAAATTTAATTGAATCATGAATCCAAGAAAATTACCTGAATTCAAAAGACAATTGAAAGATTCTGTAAAAAGATTAAAAGGCAATTGGAGAAAACCTAGAGGTCATCAGAGCAAAATGAGAAAGCATAAAAAAGGCAAGCCAAAAGTTGTTAGAATTGGTTATGGAGCTCCGAAAGATTTAAAATTCAAAAATCAAGCAGGATATTATGAAATTTTAGTAAGAGATTTTAATGATGTTGAAAAATTGAAAAATTTGGATAGAAATTTATATGCTGTAAGAATTTCTTCTAGACTTGGAAGAAAGAAAAGAATTGAAATTGAAAAGAAAGTAAGCGAACTAGGTTTTAAAATTTTAAATCCTTTACATGCAACTTCCTAATCACATAGGTATTATACCAGATGGAAATAGAAGATGGGCAAAAAAGAAAGGATTAGCTCCCCATATTGGTCATTGGTATGGTGCAAAAAAATTGGAAGAAGTCTTAAAATATTTATATAAGTTGGGAATTAAAAAGGTAAGTATATATGCATTATCTACTGAAAATATAAAAAACAGAAGTAAGAAAGAAATAAAAGAGTTATTTAAAATATTTAAACATTATTTTGTGAGGTGGAATAATGGAAAATTTAAAGAAATAGACGAATATAGAGTAAAAGTAAATTTTTTTGGAAATTTTGTTATTTTACCAAAATCCTTAGTAAGATTGATGAGAAAAATTTCTGAAAGAACAAAGAAATATAGAGACAGAGTTTTGAATGTTTTAATAGCTTATGGAGGAACTTACGAAATTATTTCAGCAATTAAAAAACTAATGAGCAAAAACATCAAAATTGAAAGAATAGATGAAAATGTTTTGAAAAAATATCTTTTTGTTAAAGATGATGTCGACTTAATAATAAGAACAGGCGGATATTCTAGATTATCAAACTTTCTACCTTTGCAATCGGCTTATGCAGAAATATACGTAACGAAAAAACTTTGGCCAGAAATTACTAAGAGAGATATTCTTAATGCAATAAAGTGGTATAATAAAATTCAAAGGAACTTTGGTAGATGATAGTTATAATAGGTGCTGGAATTGCTGGATTATCTCTTTCCTATTTTTTATCTCAGAATGGAATTAAAAATGTTGTCATAGATTTGAAAAACAATGTTGGATTAATTCATAGAAGTACTTCTTTAGTTTCTGGAAAAATTTTTAAATATTTGGATTTTATTAACAAAGAAGACGCTTTAAATTCTTATAATTTGGCAAATTTTTGGTATGATAATGAAAAAATTTTTTCTATTAAATCGAAAAATAAAATGTATATTTTTGATTATAGAAAGCTGGAGAAAAAAATGTTTGAAAACATAGATAATAACTTTAGTACATTTTTGCTTTCAGAAAAAGTTTTAGATGTAAATTTCGAAAAAAACGAATTAATTACAGATAAAAGAAGGATTAATTTCGAAATACTTGTGGATGCTTCTGGAACGTATGCTTTTTTGTCTAATAAACTAAATCTTTTCAAATTTAAAAAGATTTATAATTCTTTTGAAGTTTCTGGAAAATTTGAGAATAATTTTGAAGAAGTTAATATATTTTTTGATGAAAGTTTTTCTAAAGAAAAGTTTGGTTGGTTTATAGAATTAAATAGAAATGCATTAGTTGGTTTAATAGATGAAAGGCTTAAGTATGAAAAGTTTAAATTTTTCTTAAAGAAGTTTAGAGTGAAAAAAATTTTTTATCAATATTCTCATCCAATACTTTTTACTTCTCTGAAAAAATTGAGATACAAAAATTCGATAATTATAGGGGAGGCAGCAGGAATTATTAAGCCATTTAGTTTAGGCGGAATAACTTATGGAATAATATCTTCCTATGTTGCTAGCAAATGCATCTTATCTAATTCTTTAGAAAGTTATGAAAAAAAAATTAGAAAAATTTTTAATAAGAGTTTAGCTTTAGGAAATATTATAAACAAGCTTATAAGGAAAAAGTTCTTTGCAAAGATTATAAAATTTTTTGGAATAAATAAATTAGCAAAAAATTTAGATCCAGATTTTTTATTCTTCTAAGATATTACATAAACCTCTATCGCATTTATAAACAATTGTCATTTGATTTTCACAAATCGCAGAAAGAGTAATTTCTATTTCGTTTTTATTTGAACAAGAAAAATCTATTGCTTTAAATACAAACATTCCAGGCTTTATTTCATCTAATAATTGTATTGATTCTGTTATCTGATTGGAATAGCAGAGAGCATTCAAAGTTAGATTGTTTAATTCTGGTCCAGCCAAGTAAATTATTTTTGTTAGCAAATGAGTTTTATTAAAATTTCCACTAACATCAAAGTTTGCATGACAAATTTTTGGTATTTTAGCTGTTTGAGAAGAAATATAAGAATTAATGTATAACCACAAACCAAAAGAGACACCAACTGTAATAACTAATAATAAGGCTGTTGCAATTAAAGGGCTTATACCTTTCATAAACTAATATCGAAAAACAAAATATATTTATACTTTAATCTAAAAATAGTATGGAGCAAAAAGTAAAGAAAGACATTAAAGATATTATATTTAATCATTTTCTCTCTCCAAAGTATTCCATACTCAGCGAGGAAGAAAAAGAGGAATTGCTAAAAAAATATGGTGCAAAATTGCATCAATTACCAAAAATTCTAGTTACAGATCCTGTAGTTAAAGCTTTGGGAGCAAAAGTTGGTGATGTGATAAAAATCGAAAGAGATATATTAGGAATAAAGTCTATATATTATAGAGTGGTAGTAGAAAAATGAACCAAAATTTAATATTAGTAACACTATTAAAATCGTATTTGGAAGAATATGGATTAGTTAAGTATCAAATCGATTCTTATAATGACTTTGTTTTAAGAAGATTTCCTAAATTAGTAAAAAGCATAGGAACTGTAGAACCTCAAATACCAGAATTGGGAGATATAAAAATTCATTTTATAGATGCAAGAATAAATGAATTTCCGACATTTGTGGAAGCAGATGGAGTTGTTAGGAGCGAGAAAAATCCTTTATTGCCTTATGAAGCAAGAATAAGAGGATTAACTTATTCCTCTCCGATGTATTTTAAAATAGTTACAGAAGTTGGTGGAATTAAAAGCGATCCTGTAGAAGTTTATTTTGGGCAAATGCCTGTAATGGTAAAATCTGTTTTATGTCCTTTATCAAAGATGAGTAGAGAAGAATTAATAAAAGCAAGGGAAGATCCAGATGATCCTGGCGGATATTTTATTATAAATGGAGTTGAAAGAAATTTGATTTTGATTGAAGAGCTTGCGAACAATAAGCCAATAGTTAGAAAAGTTAATCAAAATAATATTATAGTAAATTGTAGAATAAATTCCGAAAAAGAAGGTTATATTGTAAAACATTTAATAGAGCTAAAGAGAAATGGAATTTTCTTAGTAACATTTTCAGCTCTAAGAGATTTTCCGCTAGTAATTCTCTTTAAAGCTCTTGGAATTGAAAACGATGAAACATTACTAAATTTAATTTCTGAAGATAAAGATGTACAAGAAGAATTTTTAGTAAATCTTTATGAATATCCTGTTGTAACTCAAGAAGAAGCTTTAGATAAAATTGGCGAGTATTTAAAGATTCCGCAAAAGAAGTTAAGAAAAGAGAGAGCAGAATTATTAATAGATAAATACTTCTTATTGCATTTAGGTCAAACAAAGAAAGATAGAATTAACAAAGCAATATTTTTAGCAAAAATTGTTGAAAGAATGATAAAAGTTGCTTTAGGCAAAGAAAAAGAAGATGACATAGATCATTATGCAAATAAGAGAGTTAGATTAGCTGGAGAATTATTTGAAATACTATTTAGAACCATATTGAAAGGTAAGCAAGGAGTTATTAGTAGAATGATATTCAATTATCAAAAATTAGCAAGAAGAGGTAGCTTGCCACCACTACATGCAGTAATAGATTCGAATTTCGTAACTAATATTATTCAAACTACTATGGCAGTTGGAACATGGATTGGAAATAGAACTGGAACATCTCAAAGATTAGAAAGAACTAATCTATCAAAAACTTTAACTCATATGAGAGTTGTTAGCTCGCCATTAAAATCAACTCAAGAACATTTTGAAGCAAGAGAGTTACATCCAACTCATTATGGAAAATTGTGTTTAGTAGAGACTCCAGAAGGTCCTACTATAGGTTTAAGAAAGCATTTGGCCGTATTTAGTGAAATAACTTTTGGAGTTAGTGATGAGGAAAGAGAAAAGATTAAAAAATTAATAAGCGAAAATATAGATTATAAAATAGAATTATGAGCGTAAAAAAAGAAAAATATAAAGTATTTTTGGATGGAGAATTTTTAGGTTATACTTCAGATCCAAATAAAATAGTTGAAAAAATTAAAAATGCCAGAAGAAAAGGAGAAATATCTTATCAGGTTAATGTAAGTATTTTAGAGTTTAAGAAGGAAGTAAGAATATCTACAGATAGTGGAAGAATTAGAAGACCTTTGATAGTTGCAGAAAAATACGAAGAATTAGAAAAATTGTTAAAAGAGGGTAAATTAACTTTCAAAGAAGCATTAAAAAATGGTTTAATAGAATTGTTAGATGCTGAAGAAGAAGAAATCACTAGAATTTCTTTCGAACCTAATAGCGAAGCAACTCATGTAGAAATACATCCAGCTGTAATGTTTGGATTACATGCATCCTTAATTCCTTTTGCAGAATATAGCAGAGGAGATAGAATTAATTACGGAGCAAGAATGAGCGGGCAGGCATTAGGAATACCTACATTAGCTTATAAATCTAGAAGTTATTCACAATGGTACGTAATGTATTATGCTCAAGTTCCATTAGTTCAAACCTTTGCTCATAAAGTTTTTCCATTCGATAATCATCCAGCAGGAAACAACGTTGTTATTGCTGTAATTTCTCATCCTTATTCAATGCAAGATGCAATAGTTTTAAATGCTTCTAGTGTAGAGAGAGGATTATTTAGGGCTCATATGTTTAGAACTTATGAAGCAGAAGAGAAGAGATTTGCAAGCGGACAAGAAGAAATAATTGGAATTCCTCAGCCAGGAGTAAAAGGATATAGAGGAGAGGATGCATACAAACATTTAGATGTAGATGGAATTGCTCCTCCAGAAACATATGTAAAAGATGGAGATGTCTTAATAGGAAAGATTTCTCCTCTAAGATTCTTAGGCAGAGCAGATAAATTTATTGTGTCTTTAGAAAATATGAGAGAAACTTCTGTAGAGGTTAGGATTGGAGAAGAAGGAAAAGTAGATAGAGTTTTTATTACTTCTTCTGCAGAGGGAAATAAGTTAGTAAAAGTCGTTGTTAGAAATTATAAGGTTCCAGAAATTGGAGATAAATTTGCATCTAGGCATGGACAAAAGGGAGTTGTAGGTTTAATGGTTAGGCATGAAGATATGCCGTTCACAGCTAGTGGAATAGTTCCAGATATAATATTTAATCCACATGGCATTCCTTCAAGAATGAGTTTAGGTCATGTTTTAGAAATATTATTCGGAAAAATAGCTGCCTTAGAAGGAAAAATAATAGACGGAACTTCTTTTGATAAGGATAGAGAAAAAGAATTGATCGAATTGCTTAAAAAATATGGTTTTGAAGAAGGCGGAAGAGAGGAAATGTATGATCCTGTTACTGGTAAGAAATACGAAGTTAAAATATTAATAGGAAATATCTATTACTTGAGATTGCATCATTTAGTTTCTAACAAATGGTTTGTAAGAGCAAGAGGTCCTGTAACATTATTAGCTAGACAACCTACAGAAGGAAGAGCAAAAGAAGGTGGTTTAAGATTAGGAGAGATGGAAAAGGATGTGTTTTTAGCTCATGGCGCAGTTATAACATTAAAAGAAAGATTTGATAGTGATAAAACTTCTATACCTGTATGCGCTAAATGCGGATTAATTGCTATGAAACATCATTTCCAAAACAAGTATTATTGCTTATATTGTAAAGATGATAGCGAAATATATGAAGTTGAAATGAGTTATGCATTTAAACTTCTTTTGCAAGAATTGATGTCTATGCATATTTATCCAAAGCTTATAATAGATAAAGATTATAAAAGAGTTAAGGCAATAGAGTTTAGAGTGTTTAGCACTGAGGATATTAAGAAGTATGCAGTTGCAAAAATTTCTAAAATAGATGTTTATGACGAAGAAGGTTTCCCAATCGAAGGTGGAATAATGGATCCAAGAATGGGTACCGTTGATCCAGGAATTAGATGTAGAACATGTGCAGGAACTTATGCAACTTGTGTAGGACATTTTGGATACATAGAATTGGCAAAACCTGTTTTACATCCATTATTCATTAGATACATATATACTTTATTAAGAGCATTTTGTAAGAGTTGTGGAAGAGTATTAAGTAAAGAAGAAAAGCCAAAATTAAAAGAATTAATTAAATCCTTACCTTCTACATGTCCACATTGCAATGCTAAACAACCAAAAGTAGAATTTGTGAGACCTTATACTTTCAAAATAGATGGAGTAAAAATTACTCCAGAAGAAATAAGAGAATTCTTATCAAAAATAGATAAAGAGGATGTCAAAAAATTAGGAATTAAAACAGATCCAGTAAATTTTGTTTTGAATGTAATGTTAGTATCTCCACCAGTAATTAGACCTTCTATAGTTTTGGAAACTGGAGAAAGAAGTGAAGATGATTTAACTCACAAACTTTCTGATATAGTGAGAGTAAACGAAAAATTAAAGGAAGCATTAGAATTGAGCGCACCTCAGCTAATTATTGAAGATTTGTGGGAATTATTGCAATATCATGTAGCAACATACTTTGATAATGAGCTCAGCGGCATACCAGCTGCAAGACATAGAAGCGGAAGAGTTTTGAAAACCTTAGCACAAAGATTAGAAACTAAAGAAGGAAGATTTAGATACAATCTCTTAGGAAAGAGAACTAATTTCTCTGCGAGAAGTGTAATAACTCCAGATCCATTTATAGGTATTGATGAAGTTGGAGTGCCAGAAGAAGTTGCTAAAAAACTAACAATTCCTGTAGTTGTTAACGATGATAATAAAGAAGAGCTAAGAAAATTAATACTTAATGCAGATAATTGGCCCGGAGCAAATTATGTTATTAGACCAGATGGAACAAGAATAAAAATATTAGAGAAAAATAAGCATGAAATTGCAAACCTAATAGATAATGGATGGATTGTTGAAAGACATTTAATGGATGGAGATATTGTACTATTCAACAGACAGCCAAGTTTGCATAGAATGAGTATAATGGCACATAGAGTTAGAGTATTCAAATCTTCTAAAACATTTAGAATTAATCTTTGTGCAACCATTCCATACAATGCAGATTTTGATGGAGATGAAATGAATTTGCATGTACCTCAAAGCGTAGAAGCTATGGCAGAAGCAGAAATATTAATGGCTGTTGAAAAGCATATTAGAAGTCCTAGATATGGCGGACCAATAATTGCTTTATTGCAAGATCATATTTCTGGATTGTTTTTATTGACCTATGGAGAAAGATATTTAGATTATAAAGATGCAGTACAATTGATTAGAAGTATTGATTTAGATGTTGAAATACCAAGAAAAGAAAAGTTAAGCGGAAAAGAGATATTTAGCTTGTTCTTACCAAAAATATCGATAGAATTTAAAGGTAATTTATCTAGTTTACCAGAAGAGGCAGAAAAAGAAGGAAAAGTTATAATAAAAGAAGGAAAATTAATTCAAGGTGCAATAGATAAAAAAGCTGTTGGTGAAAACGGAAAACTAATTAACATAATATTAAGCAATTTTGGAGAAAAATACACATTAAAGTTTTTAGATAAAATTTCGAGATTAGGTTTATACTATTTAAGAATGCACGGATTTAGCATTTCTTATTTCGAATATTCTATAAGTGAAGAGGCAGAAAAAGAAATTCAGAATTTGCTTAAAGAAGCAAATAATAAAGTAAATAAATTAATTAAAGAGTTTAAAGAAGGAACATTAAAGGCATATATTGGAAGAACTAGTGAAGAAACATTAGAAGAAATGATTAATGGAATTATTAGTGAAACCATTACAAATATTAATAAAGTTCTTATGAAAGAGATTAAAAGAGATACAGAAGTCTTTGTTATGGCAGCTAGTGGTGCAAGGGGAAGCTTAATTAACATTTTCCAGGTTAGTGGTGTAATAGGTCAAGCAAAGATTATGGGTAAGAGAATTAGTATAGGATATTATGAAAGAACATTTCCGCACTTTGAAAGAGGAGATATTAGATTAGAAGCTAAAGGATTTATTGCTAGAGGATATTATAAAGGATTAAAACCTTTAGAAGCATTCTTTGATATAATGAACCAAAGAGAAGCGCTTATGGATAAAGGAGTTAAAACTAGACAAAGTGGATATTTAGAAAGAAGATTTATTGGTGCTCTTAACGATTTGAGAGTTGAAGAAGATTTAAGTGTTAGAGACGCTGCAGACAATATAATTCAATTCATTGCATTTGATGATGGAATCGATCCTCAAAAAGTAGAAGGTGGAGATATAGATGTATATGAACTCGCAAAATATATCTGAAATATTAGAAAGCTTACCATTGAACATAAGGAAAAAATTAGAGGAAGCTATAGAAAAATTGAAATTAAGCGAAGAGAAAAAAGAGAAGTTAATAATGAAGGTATATGAAAAATACATTAGAGCTATGGTAGAGCCAAATGAATGCATAGGAATTTTATCTGCACAAAGTATTAGTGAGCCAGCAACACAGGCAACTATGAGAGTATACCATCTTGCAGGTACTGTCGGTTTAAAAATTACATTAGGTTTACCAAGATTAATAGAACTTTTTGATGCAAGAAAAGAAATTTCTTCACCAACAATGACAATCTATTTAAAAGATAAGTACAATACTGAAGAAAAAGCATATGAGTTTGCAAGCGAAATAATAGAAAGAAAATTACAAGATTTAGCAAGCGTAGTTATAAATCTTAGTGAGTTTTCTTTAGAAGTTATACCTAACGATAAAAACGATTTAGAAATAATTTACGAAAAGTTAAAAGAAAAAGTTAAAAGTTGTGAAGTAAGCAAAGAAAGAGGTAAAGTAATTTTAGTTCCTAAGAAGGATTATGAATTTAGAGAGTTGAGAATGCTTAGAGATAGAATATTAAAAATAACAATAAAAGGTATAAAAGGTATTGAAGCAGCAATTGTTATGAGAGAAGGAAACAAATGGGTAATTTATACTCAAGGAAGCAATTTCAAAGAGATTATTATGCATCCATGGGTTGATGAAAAACATACATATTGTAATAATCCACATGAAATAAAAGAAGTTTTAGGTATAGAGGCTGCAAGAAGTTTATTGCTTTTGGAAATTTATAAAACTTTGCAACAACAAGGTTTGGATGTTAATGCTAGATTTTTATCTTTGGTTGCTGATGCTATGTGTTTTAGTGGTGATATAATGCCAATAGGTAGGTATGGAGTTGCAGGAAGAAAAGCAAGCGTTTTAACTAAAGCAGGATTCGAAGAAACAGTTAAGCACTTAGTAGAGGCTGGGGTTAGAAATTTGAAAGATGAACTAAAAGGAATGTTCGAAAATGTTATGATTGGAAACATAGCTCCTGTAGGAACTGGAAGAGTAGAAATCACATTAAAACATGGAGATAATAAATAAAGTAAAAGAAGAAATGCAGAAGGGAAATGTTATTTATGGATTTAGGAAGTGCTTAAAATATTTAAAGTTAAATGAACCAAAATATGTTATAATAGCAAATAATATACCAGAAAACATGAAAAAAGATATAATAGATGCAGTAGACGATAAAAGTAAAATAGTTGAAGCAAATCTAAGCAGCATAGAGTTAGGAAGATTCTTAGGAAAACCTTTTTCTATCAGTGTAATAGTTATTAAGAAATGATCGTTTTCGATAACGAATTAATAAGAATAATTAACCTAATAGAAAATTTAGCTAATGTCGATGTTAAAGATACGATTATTTTTGATAATGTTATTTATGTTGTTGTTGGAAAAAATCAAAGAGAAAAAATCTTACCTCTTTTAGGAATCATTAAAAAGATTTTGAACAAAGATATAAAAATTTTGGAATATAGTCCAAACATTTATGAATTTATTAAAGAATTAATACCTTTTGTGAATTTTGTTAGAATAAAAAATTTTAATGGTTCACAAACTATTGAAATCGGAATAAATAAAGTTTATAGAGGATTAGTTTATGGAAGAAATAAGAGAAAACTTTTATTTTATAAAACTTTGTTAAATAGGATTTATAAAATTAAAGATATAAAAATAGTATAATATAATATGCCGGGAGAGTTTGCAGCAAGAATATTGATAAAAAGAAGGAAAAAGTTTAGATGGAGCTCTTATAAATATAAATCTAGAATGCTTGGCTTATGGAAATTAGATCCTTTAGAGGGAGCGCCTCAAGCCAGAGGAATAGTAATAGAGAAAAGAGTTGTTGGCCAAAAAAGACCTCATTCTGGATTAATTAAATGTGTTAGAGTTAAGTTAATAAAGAATGGAAAAGAATTAACTGCTTTTGTTCCTAAGAGTGGAAGCATTAACTTTATTAATGAGCATGATGAAGTTATTGTTGAACCTTTAGGCGGCGGTCAAAAAGGACCCATTGGAAGTATGTGGGGAATAAGATATAAAGTTATTGCAGTTAATGGTGTTTCCTTAGATGCTATTAGAAAAGGTAAAAAACAAAAACCAGCTAGATAATGGCCGAGTTAAAATTATTTGGAAGGTGGGACTGGAATGTAGAAGTTAAGGATATAAGTTTAAAAAGATACATAAATCTTAAACCATGTATAATTCCTAGAACTTATGGAAGATATAGTCAAATAAGGTTTGGAAAAGCAAATATGAATATAGTTGAAAGATTAATAACAAAGATGATGGTTCCTGGACATAAAGGAAAAAAACATTTGGTTTCCTCTGCTAGATGTGTAGGTCAAACAGAAAAAATAATAAAGATTGTTAAAGAAGCATTTGAAATTATTGAGAAAAAAACTAAGAAAAATCCGATAGAAGTTTTGGTTAGAGCTATTGAAAACGCAGCTCCTATTGAAGAACCGATTTCTTATCAAGTTGGTGGAATTATTGCTAGAACAGCAGTTTTAGTTTCTCCACAAAGAAGAGTAGATATTGCATTAAGAAATATTGTAAATTCTTGTTATAGAAGAAAAGTTGGATTTACAAAAATGGCCGAATTATTAGCAGAAGAAATTATTGCCGCTGCAAACAATGATATTTCTAAAAGCTTTGCATTAAAAGAAAAGGAGAGAATTGAAAAAGAAGCTGAAGGAGCTAAATAAGAAATGAATATATATATATATAAAATTATTTTTTATGACTAAAAAATTAATTTCAACATTTATCGCTACAATCATTTTAGTTGCTTTAACAGTTGGAATTGGTGTAATGATTTATTTTTATTTTTCTGGATATTTATCTCAAACACAGTCTCAAATCGAAGAATTACCTATTAAATCAATGATAGAATGTTCACAAGCAAATGTTGATATTTTTGGAAAAAATTTGATATTACTGATGGATTAGTTTTATATTTAGATTTTGATGAAGGTAGTGGAAATATAGCTTATGATAAATCTGGAAATAATAATCATGGAACTTTATTGGATGGAAATGTTAGTAATAATGATGGAAATACTCCACCTCAATGGGTTGATGGAAAAATCGGAAAAGCATTGCAATTTGATGGAGTTGATGATTATGTTATAGTAAACGATTCAATAAGTTTAAATCCTGTAACAGCGATTACAATTTCAATGATGGTAAAATTAACATCTGATCCTAATTGTGACGGAAATAATAACTGGAGATCTGTTATGAGAAAAGGAAGTGCTGCAGGGACTACTAGTGGATATGATATTGTTTTAGAAGAATCTAGAGCATTCACTTTCGACATTGGAAGTACATATAATATAAGGTATTATGGTTATGGTGGTGTGTTACCTCTGAATGAATGGACATTTGTTGCTTTTGTTTATGATTCTTCAATTCCACAAACAAAAATTTATTTTAATGGAAATGAGATTAATGGTCAATATTGGTCAAGAGGAAATGGTACTATTATATCAAATACACAACCATTATACATAAATAATCCGTCAGTCAGTTGTCCTGCAGGATCGGGCAACTTTCCTGGCATAATTGACGAGGTTAGAATTTATAACAGAGCATTAAGCGATGAAGAAATAAAATTATTATATCAACTTACAAAAAGAGATTTAAAACTAACATTAACAAATTTCGGAATTAACTTAGGTAAAAAGTTTAATATAGAGCTAGAATATGAAGATGGAAATGTAGTTTTTAGAAATATAACATTAAACAAAATTTTTGAAACAGGAGAAACTATTGAACAAATATTATTTGATTTACCAAAAGGAACAATAAAGAAAATAACGATTTATTCATTAGATGTTTGTCCAAATATAATTGTTGGAATTAAGAATGTAAATATAGAGATTTAAGATTTAATTTTATGAAAGAGGAAGAAATTTTAAATAAAAGATCTTATGATTTTTTAGAAAACGCCAAAGAAAATTTTAAAAAAGGAAAATTTGATTTGTGTGTATTTAATTTAGAGTAAGCATTACAATTAAAAATAAAAAGCATTTTAGTCAAAAAAGTTGAATATTTTTCAAAAACCCATGTACCGTCTGCATTAATAAATGAATTTATTAAAAGTTATACCAGAATTAAAAGATTTTTTCCAAAAAATTCTGAAATTTTGGATGAATTATCCTTAGCTTATATTGGTGCTAGATATTTGCCCATAGCTTATAATAAAGAAAAATCTGAAAAACTTTTAAATTTTGTTGAAAAACTTTTAAGATATTAGAAAAATATGAATGATATAAAGCCAATAGATATAGCGATAGAGACTTATAAGCACAAAAAATATTATTTTGAAAATTATATGAAAATTGCCAAAAAAATAAAGAAATTTTTAAGAAACAAAATAGATAAAAATGCGAGAGTAATTGTTTTTGGAAGCGTAGTAAAAGGAAATTATATACCTTTAAGCGATTTAGATATTTTAATAATAACTAACAAAATCAAAAGAGATGAATATGCAAAAGTATTTACAAAAATTAAAAAACATTTAAAAGATTTGTTCGCTCCAATAGAATTTCATATTGTTAATGAAGAAACCTTCAATAACCGGTATAAAAAGTTTTTAGATAAATATGTAGAAGTTTAAATTATAAGACTCAAAATTTCTTTTTGTTTTTCATTAACTTTTTTTGCTAAATTTTCTAAATCTCTTGTATAATTAATTATTAATTCTTCGCTAACTCTTCCTTGCAATAAATCTATTTCGTGAGATCTTAGATTATCATAAATACTTTCGAAAGCTCTTCTAAAATCATAAGGCTTTAAATTAATTTTTTTTAAATTTTTCCAATAGCTCAATTTGCATTTATAAGCCAATTTAATTAAAGGAATTGCTTTTTCATTGAGAATTGTGAAGAAAACTTTTTTCGTTTTTCTCAAATATAATAATTCGATAACAAAAGCATCTTCAATTTTCATTTTTTTTAGTTTTTCAAAATTTTTAATAAAATAAATTAATTCATGAGTTCTTAGTCCAGTTAATAAGTGCAAAATGCAAGTTGCTTTAAGCCTTTTTGGAAAATATTTTATTTTTTCTATTAACTCGTTTTTATTTATTTTTTCTTCTAAGATTTTTGGGATTTTTGGATTATACCAAGTAATTCCGGATTTTTTTCTTAATTCATTGAACCTCTTATAATAAAAATCTGTTTCATTTAAAGCATCTAAAAATTTTGATAGCGCAGCTAATGCTTGCAAAACATGCTTTTTCAAAGTTTTTTTATTTTCGGTAATTTTTTTGAATTCTAATGAAAAATCTAATGCGTTTAAATTTAGCAAATATCCATATTTTTTTGCATAGTTGACTAAATTATTTATATGAGTTTTATTAGAGCTTCTTAAAGATAAAAATTCCTTAAATTTATTCCAATCTATTTCGTTCATAAAAACATTTTGTAACGCTTTTTTAAATTATTAATCTATTTAATTTATGGCAAAAGTTATAGAAGCAATATATGAAAATGGAGTATTCAAACCCTTAGAAAAAGTAGATTTAAAAGAAGGAGAAAGAGTAAAGATAGAAATAAAGGAAGGATTAGCTGATATAATAGAGAAGTATAGTAGAAAGGTAAAGGAAGATGTTTTAAAGAAGTTTTTAAAAGAAAGAAGATGATAGTTATCGATACTTCTGTTTATATCGATGCTCTCTTTGTACATAGTAGGCATAGGTCTCAATTAGCAAAGAACCTCTTTATAATAATTCAAAAAGAAAATATAGAAGTTATAGAACCCGAGGTTTTTAAGGTTGAACTAATTAGTCAGTTAGTAAGAAAAGTTGAAGAAGATGAGGCTTTCAAGATTTATAATTCCATAATAACCATTATAAAGATTATTAACATCGAAGAACTTAGAGAACTCGCTTTTTCGATTGCTTCTAAAACAGGTTGTAGAGCAATCGATGCATATTTCATAGCAACAGCAAAGCTAACAAACTCAATATTAATCACTAACGACAAAATTATGGCAATTAATGCTAAAAAATATGGAATTGAAGCATATTATTTGATTGAAGAATTTGATAAAGCAATCAAAAGAATAGAAGAATTAAAATAAAAATAAATAATTTTTATGGCAAAAGTTATAGAAGCAATATATGAAAATGGAGTTTTCAAACCCTTAGAAAAAGTAGATTTAAAAGAAGGAGAAAGAGTAAAGATAGAAATAAAGGAAAAAAGATTAGTGAAAAATTTTATTATATATTAGAAGAAATAAGAAAAAAAGCATCTAAAATTCGTAAAGATCCGCTAAAAATTCTTTTAGAAATGAGAAATAGATAGAAAAAATAATTTATAAATCTCGATAATATATTTATTGTTTAATTTAATTAAATTAAAAAATGGAAGAAAGAATATTAAGGATAAACCTAAGGAAAGAAATGATAGAAAAACCAACGTGGAATAGAAAAAAATTGTTAATGAAAAGATTAAAAGAAAAATTAAAGAGAATTTTAAAAGTTGAAGAGGTTAAAATTAGTAATGCATTAAATGAATTCATTCAAAGACATAGTCCAAAAAAATTAACTTATAAACTTACTTTAAGAATTCAAAAAGAAGATAATGTTGCTAAAGTAGATCTTGCATGAAGTATGCATTAATAAATTATAGAGGAGATAGCAACATAGGAATATTTTTTAAAACCTCTGAAAAAATAACTTTAGTTCCAAAAAATTTAGAAAGCGAAATAAAAGAAAAAATAGAAAAAATATTAAAAACAGAAGTTTTGGAATGTAGTATTTGGAGTTCTAATTTATTAGGAATTTATTCATGCCTAAATTCTAATGGAATCGTTTTGCC
This sequence comes from Candidatus Aenigmatarchaeota archaeon, assembly GCA_038997355.1. Classification (GTDB taxonomy): domain Archaea; phylum Aenigmatarchaeota; class Aenigmatarchaeia; order CG10238-14; family SpSt-28; genus JAHLMO01. Next base: position 32,058 of record JAWBAC010000006.1, read on the forward strand.
CAAAACAATTTTCGATAACGAATTAAAATTTTTCAAATCCTTAGATCTAAAAATTGCAATAATAGAGAGTGATTATAATGCATTAGGAAATTTAATTTTATGCAACGATAGAGCAGCAATAGTTAGTCCTTTAATAGAAAGAGATTATGTTAAAGAAATAAAAGATGCTTTGGATGTAGAAGTTGAAGTAAGAAAGATTTTGAAAAATAATTTAGTCGGTTCTATAGCATATGTAACAAATAAAGGAATATTCTTTAACAGAAATATTAGCGAAGAAGAGGCTAAAGAAATTGCAGAATTTTTTAGAGTAAAAAATTATGGAGCTGGTAGTGTAAATATGGGAAATGTTTATGTTTCTATCGGAATGATTGCAAATTCTAACGGATTAATAATTGGAGAAAAAAGCAGCCCATATGAAATTCAACTAATTTTAGAAGCACTTGAACTTTTGTAATAAAATTTTTCGTCGAAAAAGAAGCAGAAGGAGCTAAATAAGAAAATAAATTTATATAATTATTTTTTATGAGTAAAAAATTAATTTCGACATTTATCGCTACAATCATTTTAGTTGCTTTAACAGTTGGAATTGGTGTAATGATTTATTTTTATTTTTCTGGATATTTATCTCAAACACAGTCTCAAATCGAAGAATTACCTATTAAATCAATGATAGAATGTTCACAAGCAAATGTTGATATTTTTGGAAAAAATTTGATATTACTGATGGATTAGTTTTATATTTAGATTTTGATGAAGGTAGTGGAAATATAGCTTATGATAAATCTGGAAATAATAATCATGGAACTTTATTGGATGGAAATGTTAGTAATAATGATGGAAATACTCCACCTCAATGGGTTGATGGAAAAATCGGAAAAGCATTGCAATTTGATGGAGTTGATGATTATGTTATAGTAAACGATTCAATAAGTTTAAATCCTGTAACAGCGATTACAATTTCAATGATGGTAAAATTAACATCTGATCCTAATTGTGACGGAAATAATAACTGGAGATCTGTTATGAGAAAAGGAAGTGCTGCAGGGACTACTAGTGGATATGATATTGTTTTAGAAGAATCTAGAGCATTCACTTTCGACATTGGAAGTACATATAATATAAGGTATTATGGTTATGGTGGTGTGTTACCTCTGAATGAATGGACATTTGTTGCTTTTGTTTATGATTCTTCAATTCCACAAACAAAAATTTATTTTAATGGAAATGAGATTAATGGTCAATATTGGTCAAGAGGAAATGGTACTATTATATCAAATACACAACCATTATACATAAATAATCCGTCAGTCAGTTGTCCTGCAGGATCGGGCAACTTTCCTGGCATAATTGACGAGGTTAGAATTTATAACAGAGCATTAAGCGATGAAGAAATAAAATTATTATATCAACTTACAAAAAGAGATTTAAAACTAACATTAACAAATTTCGGAATTAACTTAGGTAAAAAGTTTAATATAGAGCTAGAATATGAAGATGGAAATGTAGTTTTTAGAAATATAACATTAAACAAAATTTTTGAAACAGGAGAAACTATTGAACAAATATTATTTGATTTACCAAAAGGAACAATAAAGAAAATAACGATTTATTCATTAGATGTTTGTCCAAATATAATTGTTGGAATTAAGAATGTAAATATAGAGATTTAAGATTTAATTTTATGAATTTCATAATCGATTTATCTTTTTGGCATTATCATACAGAAAAGGGGAAAAAATCTTTATGTAGACAAATTTATGAAGCTTACAGAGAAACAAAAGAGAATTTTATAATAACAAACTCAAACGAAGAATTTGAAAAAGTTTTCAAGCAAGTTGCAGGAAAAAACTATGAAAAATTTAAAATACTGAGAAATTTTCCTGATTTTGAAAGATTAATAATTTTGGATCCTTATGCAGATAAAGAATTAACTAAGGAAATAGTAAAAGAAAATGAAAACTTTTTTGTTGGAGGAATTGTCGATGTTGTTAGAATAAAACAAGCAACAAAAATGTTAGCTAGATATTTAGGAATAAGTGAAAAATTTCCAAGCTATAAAATAGTTTATAAAGGTAGTGCATTCAGTTTTCCAGATAGAATAAATTTTATTGTAAAAGTTATAGTAAAAATTAAAAATTGCTTAGATGTAGAAAAAGCAATAGAAGAAAGTTTAAAAGAATTTAAGAAGTCTTTTTAATTTTCTCTAAAAATTCTTTAAGTGCTTTAACGTTTTCTTCATAAGCGCTTTTTCTTCTTTCGTCAACATACAATCCTAATTTTCTTGCTTCTGCTACACTTAAATTAACTGCTTTTAATTCTTCTTTTGAAAATCCTCTAGCTTCTCTTTTCTTTCCTTTAGATATTACAAAAGCTTTTGGAATTTCTGCGCTCATAATTTATTGAAAAAATTTAAAAAACTTTATATATTTAAGCATTAATATTATAGTATAGGGGCTTGTTCCGTCATTGCTTTGAGAGAGCATGATGCTCGATGAAAATGATAAGCAATATCCTACAAGCCCACAGTGATGCCCTTTGGTATCAAAGGGCATCTGGCAGCGCGAAAAAGTTGTGGTGGTAATTCTGGCTGAACCCGCCAGAGGGGGCGGCTATCCGGGTCAGGCTAAGCCATGCGAGTCGTGAGGGGTAAGCCCTCGGCGCACTGCTGAGTAATACCACCTCAACCTACCCTACGGTGGGGGATAATCCCGGGAAACTGGGGCTAATACCCCATAGGAGAGGGATTCTGGAAGGACCCTCTCCGAAAGCCGCTAGCT
>JAWBAC010000007.1:0-29029 GCA_038997355.1 Candidatus Aenigmatarchaeota archaeon
TTTGTAAGCAAAAACTTTGAAAAGTTCGAAAATTTAAAAGAAATAATAATTCCAATACCAGCTTTAGATGAACTTCAAAATCAAGCATCCAAAGGAAGAAAAGAAGGAATTATTGGATTGAATGAAATAAAAGAGATTAGAGAAAAAGCTAGTGCTAAGGGAATATCTGTAAAATTCTTAGGGGAAAGACCTAGCTTAGAAGATATTAAATTAGCTAGAGGCGGCAGAATAGATGCATTAATAAGAGAAGTCGCAAAAAAAGAAGATGCATATTTATTAACAGCTGATTTTATTCAAGCATTAGTTGCTGAAGCAGAGGGAACAAAAGTAATATATATTAGAAGCGAAATGCCAAAAGAAAAATTAAGGTTTGAAGAATTTTTTGATGAAAATACATTAAGTGTGCATTTAAAAGAAAATGTTTATCCTTTAGCTAAAAGAGGCAGACCAGGAAATTGGGAGTTAGTAAAATTAAGCGATAAAAAATTAACTAGAGAAGAAATAGAGGAAATAATTAGAGAAATAGTTGATTATGCAAGAGAAAGTGAAGATGCATTTTTTGAAATAGTAAGAGATAATGCATTAGTAATTCAGCTAAGAAATTATAGAATTGCAATTGCTATGCCAAGATTTTCAGATGGATATGAAGTAACAATAGTTAGGCCTCTAGTTAAATTAAGCTTAGAAGATTATAAGCCAAGTAAGAAATTATTAGAAAGGTTGGAGAAAAAAGCAGAAGGAATAATTATTTGTGGTCCTCCTGGTAGTGGAAAATCAACTTTTTGTAGCTCTTTGATAGAATTCTATTTGAAGAAGGGAAAAATAGTAAAAACCTTAGAAAGCCCAAGAGATTTACAAGTACCAGATGAAGTTACTCAATATGGGCCTCTAGAAAATTCTTTTGAAAAAACTGCAGACATTTTATTATTAGTTAGACCAGATTATGTTGCTTTTGATGAAATAAGAAAGACAAAAGATTTCGAAATTTTTGCTGATTTAAGATTAGCTGGAATAGGAATGATTGGCGTAATGCATGCAAGCGAGCCAATAGATGCAATTCAAAGATTTTTAACTAGATATGAATTAGGTATGCTACCTCATATAGTAGATACTATAATCTTTATTAAAGATGGTGAAATTAAGAAAATATTGACTTTAGAAATAAAAGTTAAAGTTCCTACTGGAATGACTGAAGAAGATTTAGCAAGGCCTGTAGTAGAAGTTAGGGATTTTGAAACCGGAAAATTAGAGTATGAAATATATTCGTATGGAGAAGAAAATGTTGTAATTCCAATAAAAGAGGAGAAAAAAAGTGCTATATATGAATTAGCAAAACAAAGAATAAAGCAAGTAATTAGCAAATTCGATCCAAATGCAAGCATAGAATTTTTAAGTGATAATAAAGTTTTGATAAAAGTTGATAACGAAGTTCTACCAAAAATAATAGGAAGAGAAGGAAAAACAATAAAGAAAATTGAAGAACTTTTAGGAATTTCTATAGATGTTGAGCCAAAAACACCATCCTTAGGAAAAAAAGTTGAATTTTTGATTTCCGAAAGTGGAAATTCTTTAGTATTTAAATTTTTGGAAGATGTAAGTAAAAAATCGATAAGATTTTATGTTAATGGAAAGTTTTTATTTTCTGCTAATGTTGGAAAAGACAATACAATAAAATTAAGTAAAGATTCAGATTTTGGAAAAGAAATTCTTAAAGCAATAGTAAAGAAAGAGAAGATTGAAGCATACATTTAGATATATCCCCTAACTTTAGCTGCTCTATATAGTCGCTCTATCGCAAAGGAAATTGCAGCATCTCTTAAGCTATTTAATTTTTCTTTTTCAAACTTACTAAAAACTTTTTCAAAAGATTTTGAAATTATTTTTTCCAATTCTTTTCTGTTTTGTTCTTCATCCCAAAAATACCAATTAATATTTTGAATCCATTCTAAATAAGAAGCAATTACTCCGCCAGAGTTTGCTAAAATATCTGGAACTATTATTTTATTTTGAGAAATTAGTTTTTCTTCTGCTTCTAATTGTGTAGGATTATTAGCAGCTTCAACTATAATTTTTGCTCTGATTTTATTCCAATTGTTTAAAGTAATTACATTTTCTATAGCAGCAGGAATTAAGATATCGCAATCAACATAAAGAGAATAGTTTGGATCTTCAATAGCTTTTGCTTTTTTATAGTTTATAATTTTATCTGTTCCTTTTTTTATTTTTGAAATTTCTTCGATATTTAATCCTTTTTCATCGATTATTGTGCCGCTAGAATCTGAAATTGCGATTATTTTCGCACCAAACTTTTCTAGCCAATAAGCAGTCCAATATCCAACATTTCCAAAACCTTGAATGGAAATTCTTTTGTTTTCAATTCCATCAAGAATTCTTTCAGAAATTAATTTAGTAACATATGCAACTCCATAGCCAGTAGAATATTCTCTTATTGGATTTCCTAGCATGTCTATAGGTTTTGAAGTAAATGTTGCAAAAGCACTATAATTTTTGATTTTTGAAATTTCGTCAACCATCCATGCAATTATTTGAGAATTCGTTCCCAAATCTGGTGCAGGAATATCTATTTCTTTATCTATTATAATGCTCATGGCTCTTGCATATTCTCTGCTTAATTTTTCTAATTCTTCTTGAGATAATTCTTTTGGATTAACCTTTATTGCACCTTTTGCACCCCCATATGGCAAGTTTGCTAAACTATTTTTTAATGTCATTATCATTGCTAATGCAATATCATCTTCTAATGTAACGTTTTGATAAAATCTTATTCCTCCTTTGTAAGGTCCTAAGAAGTTATTATGTTGAACTCTATAAGCTTCAAAAACTTTTAAACCTTTAGATGTTTTTATTGGAATGTTTACATGCAAAATCCTTTGAGGTTTTATAATTAACTCTTCAAAATCCTTTGGATAATTATTCAATTCTATTCCTCTTCTATATATTTTTATTACGTTTTCTAGCATTGAGGTCATGAGTATCCACTAATATTTCTCTTCTTTTTGGTTTAAATAGTTTTCTATAATTTATATCTATTTCAAAAATAACTCTATCGTTTTTGGACTACGATCCAAGAAAAATAGAGGAAATTTTGGATAAAAGATTATCGATAAGTACTTCATAATATCTTATACAGTTCAACACAATTACCAAAATTAAACCATATTTAAATTTTGGTATAATATATTTATGGAATATTATCCAAGAAAAGTAGAAGAAAAAATTTTGAAATTAATTAAAAGAAGGGAGTTTTTAATAATTAGAGGTGCTAGACAAGTAGGAAAAACAACTTTGTTGAAACATCTTCAAAGTATTTTAGAAAATGCAGATTACATTACTTTTGAAGATATTGAAATTAGAAGCATCTTTTCTAAATATACAAAAGAATTTATAGAAAGAGAGATATCAAAAGGAATAAAATATCTGTTAATAGATGAGGTTCAATATGTAAAGGATATTGGACAAAAATTAAAATTAATTTTTGATTTGTATTCAGAAAAGATAAAGTTAATAGTTTCTGGTTCTGGTTCGTTTGATATAAAAGTAGAGGTTGGAAAGTATATGGTTGGAAGAGCTTTTAACATTCTTTTATACTCTTTAAGCTTTGAAGAATTCCTACTTTGGAAAGCAAAAGATTTGCACAAATACTATAAAGAATTTTTTAATTCTTTAACAGATGTTTTAAACTCCGAAAATGAAAATATAGCTAGCCCAACATTTGAAGAAGAGTTTTTAAAACTTTTCAAAGAATTTATTGTTTTTGGAGGATATCCAGAAGTAGTTAAGGAAAATGATTTTGAAACAAAAAAATTAATCTTAAAAGAAATAATTAGTAACTATTTAGAAAGAGATGTAGGATATTTTTTAGGAATTAGAAACATTGAAAAGTTCAGAGATTTATTAGTATATTTAGCAGACAACATAAGCAAAATAATAGAATATTCCTCAATAATTTCAGACATAAAAATCAGTTTTCAAATTTTACAAAATTATTTAGAGATCTTACAACAATCTTTTATAATTTCTTTGATAAGACCTTTCTACACTAGAAAAACAACCGAATTAAAAAAATCAAGAAAGTTATTTTTCATAGATTTGGGTTTAAGAAACGCTTTAATTAACAATTTTCAAAAATTTGATGAAAGAAACGATAAAGGTTTGTTATTAGAAAATTTTGTTTTTTGTGAATTATTAAGAAATTTGGAAGATTGGAACATAAATTATTGGAGGAGTAAATCTAAAGCTGAAGTTGATTTTGTCATTAGCAAAGAAAATAAAATTATTCCAATAGAAGTTAAAATCTCGCCAGAAATTAGCAGATCTTTGATAAGCTTCATAAACTTATATAAACCTAAAGTAGCTATTGTTTTTAACTTAGAAAAGTTTGAAATCAAAAGAGTAAATAACACAAAGGTATTTTTCTTACCAGTATATTACATATAGGTTTTTAGTTACTTACACAAAAAGAAATTTTTTAATTTTGCTTTTTTCTATTAAAAATCCTATTGATCCTTTTTCTAAAAAATCTTCATAATCCCAAACATATTTAATATCCTTTTTGGTAAAAATTGCATAGAAACATAAAATATTAGTATAGTGAGTTACAATTACTACATTTTTATATTTCAAATTTTTTAAATATTTTTCTATAAACTTTTTTGTTCTTTTTAAAACAGAAATTACGCTTTCTCCTAAAAAAGGTTTATATTCGCAATAATGTAGATTTTTGCTTTTAAATTCTAAAAACTTTTCTGTCTTTTCTCCAAAAAACTTATAAATACCTTCGTTTCTTTCTTTTAGCAAACTGGTTTTTATTATTTTTGCATTGAATTTGATAGAAATTGCTTTGGCTAAGAATAAGCATCTTTTAGTTGGAGAAGAAAAAATTATATCTATGTTTTTAAAATGCTTTTTCAACAATGAAAATATTCTAAAGATTTGCTCATATGTTTCTTTTAATGATTTATCGTTTCTTTTATCCCAAATTGGATGTCTAAGAATTGTTATAGTGCTTTTTAACTCATACATAAACTTTTAATAAGTTCTTTCTGCTCTTAATTTTTAAAATATAACCTTTTGGTATTATTATTACTGCTTGCTTTATCTTTTTGTTTTCTAAGAATGAATTAATTTCGTTACTTAAATCTTCAAAAACTTCTCTATCAAAATCATCATTAATTTCGCTCTGGAAAAATGGATATGTATATCTTAAACCAAACTTAAAAATTCCAAAGTATGGAGAATAGAAATAAACTTTGAAATCGCTATATTTTTTAGTAAACTTTTCTAAAGTTTTTTCATTATTTTTCCAAAGCAGATATGGAAACAAAAGAATTTTTTCATCAACATCTTTATTCATTTCTTTTAGCTTTTCTCTTGCAATCAAAACTTTTGGATTGTTTAAATCGAAGCTATCATACAAAAATATTGCTTTTTGAGATACTTTGTAAAAAGGCGTTAAATTTTTTAGAAAATCTTTAAAATCTTTGAATTGCTTAAAAGCTTTATAGAGTGCTGGATGAGAATAAGATTTTTCTCTTAAATATTCCCACAATCTTCCTTCTTTTATTGCTTGTTTAGTGTTTTCAATCTCTTTCTTTAAAACGTAAAGATTATGAATTGCTAGCAATCTAATTAACTCTTTTTCATGCATTTCCCTTAATTCTTCTATGCTATATTTTCTACAAACTTCGCAATTACATGGCAAATATTCTAGCTCGAAAAAATTATAAGTTCTGTTAAAGCTCATGTATCTAAAATCTCTTGCAAACAAAATGTAACTAGCACTATCGAACAAATCAATTCCCAATGCTACAGCAAACGGAATTAAATGAGCATGACCAGCACCAAATAAATGCACAGGTTTATTATAATATAAAGTAGTTTTGACTTTATGAATTATTCTAAAAAGCTTATCGTAATTATATTCTGTCATTAAAACTGTTGGACTGCCTATTGCATATATGTCATAGTTTAGTTTCATTCCCTCTTTTACGCTTAATTCTAACAGATCTTCATACATACCTCCTTGAATTGGATATACCCACAGTCTTTTATCGTCTATTAGATTTTTTGCCTCCTTTGCTCTTTTTATAGTTTCTTCTACTGTAAATTTTGCACTTTCATAATCTAATTTTCCAGTAGGATAATCAAGAATTACAGCAATGTCTGTATTAATTTTCTTTTCGTATTCTATGATTTCTTCGTTAGTTACATCTATATCTCCATATTGCAATAATTGATATGCTCCGCTATCTGTCATTATTTTTTCGAAGCCAGTGAATTTATGAACATCTTCGTTAAACTTATGTTTTAGAAGAATGTAAGCATTTAGTAATATTGCATCAAATCCAACTTTTTTAATATCTTCGTATGATACTTCTGATTGATAAGGATTTACTACAGGAAATAAATATGGAGTTTCGATTTTTTTATTGCTTTTTAATTTTAGAGTTCCTATTCTTGCTGCTAAATCTTTATCTTTTATCGTAAACATTTTTAATAAGTTTCGAAAGTTTCAAAATTTTTTGGTTCGACTTTTTCTATTTCGAATTTTTTAACCCTAGCTAATATTGGGCCTCGCTTTGCTAATTCGATTATTTCTTTTACTTTTTCTTCTTCACCTTCAAACCAACATTCTAGAGAACCATCTTCTAAATTTTTTGCATATCCTTTAATATTTAATCTTTCTGCATGCTTACTTAGAAAAAATCTAAATCCTACTCCTTGAACTCTTCCATACAATTTCATTTTATATGCAACTTTCATAATAAAACTAAGATTATAAATTTAATTGAAGTTTTGAATGAAAAATGTTAAAAATTAGTTTTTAGCCTTTTGAAAATATTAATCCTCCGATTATAAGAAGCGAGCCAAATATGAATAGAAACATCCTTACAACAATTCCTAAATCGCTAGGAAATATAGAAGAGATTACTAAAATAACTCATATTATTACTGCAGCTGCTGAACCAGAAATTATTATTTTAGAATTGTTCATTTTCTATTATTTAAATCGAAAATTTTGATTTTGTTTCATCTTTTTGTCCTATAACTTTTTGATTGTTCTTTTCAAAATTTTCTATTAACTCGATCTCTTCGGGAGTTAAATTATATAATTTGTAAACTAATTGATCGATTTGTTTTTCAAGTTCTGATGTATCAGCGGAACAACCTTTTTGTTTTTTAATTTGGATAATTCTGTCAACTAAGTTTTCTATCTCTTTAACAATATGTTGGTTTTGAGGAGTAATAGGGGGGATTACTACCTTTTCTACATATTGTTTTGAGAGTAAAAATCCGGTGTCTGCAAGTTGATGCACATAAGTTTTTATATACCAATCGATAAGCTTTGAATTTAGAATACCAAGCAAAAACTTTATATTACTACCCGTTAAAAATGATGCAGAATCTAAAACATAAAATTCTCCAGGAACGTAACAGAAAGAGAATCTTTGGGTGACTCTTTGCCACACCACTTTTTCCTTTTCAAATTCATCATAATAATCACAATGTCTTAATTCCCACCAGTAATCTCCTTGATCATCTCTATTAAAAAGTCCCTTTCCCTTTCCTTCATAGTCAGAAAAGGAAATAAGATGGTTATATATTGAAGGTAAAGTTTTCTTAAAATAATCTTCTGGATCTTGCATACCCCTATTTTGATTAGTCCAACCCGCTGGAATAACAATCATCCATGTCCCCTTCCACTCATAACAATATCTTCCAATATCTCTTCCTCTTAAAACAGGTCTTATTAATTTTTCTATTCTTTTTCTTTCTTCCTCTGTTTTACAGTTTGCTAAAATTTTATTTCTTGTTTTAGTATCGATAATAAACGCCTCATTAAAGCCTGTCTTAATACCAAAGTAAATTTTTACGTCCCAATATTTTAGAGGTTTTCCAATTTTTTCTATTTTCTCTTTAAGCTTTAAAAGTCTTTCATCAAGAAAAATAAATGCTTCTTCTTTTAAGTTTTTTTGTAAAACTTTAATACCAAATTTCTTTTTTTCCTCTTCTAATTGTTCAACACTTCTTGCTTTCAAAAATTTTACTTTATTATTCTCAGTTGTAGGATCATTCTTAATTATAATAATACAAACATCAACGGTTGGATCAGAAAAAACTCTTACACCAGCAAAATCTATAATTTCTTTTATTTCTTTAGAGAGTAAGAATCTTCTAAGATTTTTTCCGTATGCAGCTCGCATCCACTTGTTAGATTGAATATAGCCAAAGTATCCAGATGTCTTTAAAGTTTTTAATGATCTTTCATCAAAATATACATAAAGATCTGCTTTCCCATCAAATGTTTCGTATAAAACTGAATAGTATTTCTTTTCTTCTTTTATTTTTTCCTGTCTTAAATAGGGTGGATTACCGATTATTATATCAAATCCTCTCTCTTCTTTAGGCTTTTCTAAATCAAAAACCTCATAAAATTCAAAACCCCAATGAAATGGTTTTAATTTTAGGAATTCTTCATAAGAAATTTCAACACCTTTCGATTTTAGCAAATTATAAAATTTTTCATTTAAAATTTCTCTAGCTTTATCTAATTCTTTTTTAAACTCTTCTTTTAACCTTACAGCTTCTTGAATCGGTAAAGTTTTAAATTTCTGTTTTTTTCTAGCTAATTCTTTTAACCATTCTATCTTTTCATGACCTCTTTTTAACCAATGATACAAAGTCTTTTGCTTTCCAACAAAATCAAATTCAATATTTTCTATATCAATATATCCGATTAAACTGTTGCCAACCATCAGATTGAAATCTAAGTTTGGCAATGTCTCTATTCGTTTTCCTCTAATTTTATTAGGATCAACTTGAGAAATAAGCCAAAGCCATAGCCTTAACTTAGCAATCTCAATAGCACCTTCCATTATATCAACCCCATACAAATTATTAACTATAATTTCTCTAACAATGTAATAATTTCTGCTAGGAGATTTTTTAATTTCATTTAGAAGATTTTTAACATCGCTATCTTCACTTAAATGCTTCTCGAGAATTTTTATAACTCTACTATAAAGCCTTAGCAAGATTTTTCCAGCAGCCAAAAGAAAAGATCCAGAACCACAGGCATTATCACAAATTTTCATTTTTCTTAAAACCTCGAAATATAAAAACTTTATTTGTTCCAATTCTTCTTTGGTAAATTCATTCTTTCTTAATAGGTCTTTTTGAATATTTTTGTATTTCGTATTGAATTTTTTGTTTATTCTATCAACTATGTATGGATAGATTGTATTCATAGAAATATAGTTAGTTATTTTGTCTGGAGTATAATAAGCACCTATTTTCTTTCTTCCGAGTCTTAACTCACCTTTAACAGCTTTAAGATCGTCCAGCTTTATTTCTTTAAGTTCTTTTCCAAATTGTTCTAAAGATACAACAAACTTTTCATAAATATGACCTATTATGTCTGGAGTTAGTTCTCCAATAACATCTTCTTCTTCTGGCATTTCTTCACCTATAATCCAATTATATTTATTTAGAATGTTTAGTATCAATTCTCGTATTCCACTAAACCTTATTTCCCTTTCTGATTTGTTTTCAAAAAATTCTTCTTTAAACAACTCGCCATCAAGAGATGGTGCTTCTATAAAGAACTCTTCCCCGCCAATTTCAAATCTTTCAGAAGACCAACCATCCTCTTTAAATTTACCTAGAATATCGAAAAATATTCTATTAAAAAAATCTTGCAGATTTTTTTCTGAATTTGAAAATTTATCACACACCCATTTGAAAAATTCTCTAGTTCTTTCCCTATCTAATCTCCATGAAATATCTTTAGTTTTTATTTCAACCAAACCTAATTGAGATAAGAAGTAGAGAAATATCATCCTATCTATGAAACGCTGAACTACCATTAGTTTATTCCAATCATTTTTTAAATCTCTAATGCTTTTTGCCATTCTTATTCTTATTTCCCATAACTTCCAATAGAAACTTTCAGCTACATCACGAACATCAAACAATATATCTATGTTACCAGGTGATAATCTTTTTAACTTATCTTCTTTACTTTCACGATATTCTTTTCTAATGTTTGGATTATACCAAAACCAATATAATTCTCCTACAATTCTTCTATGAACTTTTAATCTCTTTTCATTAGGAAAATAAAACCAAATATATTTAATTTTACCATATTCCTCTATAATCTTTTTTCTTATTTTTTCTAATTCATCATTATTAGAAACTTCTACATATGCTAGCTTATTTTCTTCATCAAAAATTACTTCCTTATTTTCTATTTTAAAAGATAATGGTTGCTTAAAGAAACCTTTCCCCTTTAACCAATTTATGTTATACTCAAACATACTTTATTATTGCAATTATTTCGGTTTTCTTATCTTTTTGCTCAATTGTATGATTGTATTTTGAAATTAAACTATTTATTTTTTTCTTTATTTCTTCAAGCTCTAAATCTCTTTTTAAAGGAAAGGTTTTTTGATATTTTTCTAAAGCAGATAAAATATCTTTTAAATCTTTTTTTCTAAATAAACTTAAATCTATGTTATTGAAAATTTCTCTAAGTTTTTTATCTTCATTAACAATTCTTCTAATTTTTGAAATTAGTGGATTTCTTTCTTCTCCTACTTTTAAAAACTCTCTATCTAATTCTAAAACTTTTTCAGCAACAAGAGAATTTATTTTTTCTTTATCTTCATTGGTTAATGTATCATCTATAGCTTTTATAGAAAAGGTTAACTCACCTAAAGTATATTTTGAATTTCTATGTCTGAAAACGATAAAATATTTACTCTCGTTTGTTTTCTCTAAAATCGTGTATATTGGTTTTTTATAACTTTTCGCTAATTTTTCGATTGTTTCTTCAGATATGTTAAAGTATTTTATAAATTCTCTTAAGACCATGTCATCCTTAGATAAACTTATCATCTTTTGTTTTCTTATCTCTTCTGGAGAACTTTTAGCTAATAATTCTTTATATTCTCTAATTAAGTTAATTATTCTATCTTTATATGCTTGAGAGAGTTTTTTTACCTTTTTTTCTTCGATCATCCATATAGCAAAATCTATTCCGATTGTAGAAATTATAGTTTCGATTCTTTTAGCTAATATTTTACATAATTCTAACTCTTTATCAATTCTTCTATCTGGTAAGAAATTGTAAATAGTAACTTTTTTGGGATTATTAATTCTTATCGCTCTTCCATCTCTTTGAATTAACTTTACAGGATTATAAGGCAAGTCAAAATTTATTATTACTGGATCTTTACCTTCTGGTCCAGGCAGGTTTGTTCCTTCGCCCATAATATCGGTAGTTATTAGAATGTCAAATTCGCCCTTATTAAATCCTTCTTGAATTCTATCTTTATCTTCTACATCACCTTCTTCTTCAAGCTCATCATCTATATAAACACTACCACCATAAGCCAATTTAAATTTAAATTTTCCATATCTTTTAAGTTGTTCTCCTAAGTATATAACAGTATCCCTAGATTCGGAAAAAATTATTGTAGGTCTTTTTTCTTTTTCTAATATTTCTATCAATTTTTTAACTTTTTCATCTTTTTCTTCCAAATTTTTTATTTTTTCTACATTTTTTAGCATTTCTTCTAAGTTTTCAATATCCTTTTCTATATTCTTTAATACTTTTTCCTTTTTATCGCTAGAAAGTGAAAGAAATGTATTTTTAATGTTTTCTAATCTTTCTTCAGTAAACAATTTAGTTTCTTCATAATAGTTTGGATCTTCCATTAACTTTTTCAAAAACCCTCTTAAAAACAAATTCCTTTCTAATAAGTTTTCTAGACTTTTTTTAAATGCCATAACGCTACTCTCTAGTCTCTTATACAATCTCCATTTATACCACCATATCAAATTTTTATCTTCCTTATATTCTTTTTCCCAAAGTTTTGTATATTCAAACTTTAAACGAGCCAAGAAACTCACTATTTTATCAAAAATATTTTTTACAATTTCTTTATTATACATATATTCAACATGTCTAACTTCTGGTGATTCTATTTTTTCTTTTCCAGATATTTTTTTCAAATCTTCTGGAAAATATTTAATAACATCGGACCAATCGATTCTTATTGTAAAAATATTTATTAATTCATTCAGATTCTTTATAACATTTTCATTAATCTCTTTTTTCTTTATCTCTCTAACAATCTCATTTATTTTGTTTATAATACCTTCGCTTTCAAATCTATCTTTATAAATTGCTCTATCAACAAAAAGTTTAATCAAATTTACGAAATCTAACAAAGAAATGTTTATAGGGGTTGCAGTTATTAAAAGTATGTGAGCTTTTTGATTATTCTTTATTATATCTTCTAAGTTCTTTCTTCTATTTGATTTTGGATGAGAAATTCTAAAATGATGTGCTTCATCTACAATGATTAAATCTATATTATTATATTTCTCAACATTAAACTCGCTTTTTTGTAACATACCTCTAGATAACAATATAACGTTTTTTTCATTAACCCCAACTTTTTTTAATGTCCTTCTCCAATGATTTTCCAAAACAGGTGGATATATGATTAATACCTTTTTGTCTAAATCTGTATAATATTTTGCTATAGCACAAGCAACATCTGTTTTACCTAAACCAAAAGAGTTAGCCAATATTATTCCACCATATTTTTCAAGCTTTTCTAAACAAAGATAATAACTTATGCTCTGAAATTCAGCAAGATAAGAAAGATCTACAGTTATATTTTTTATTAAATATTCTTTTCCTAGTATTTTTATTAAATTTGCTATAAATTCTCTAGGCTGAAGGTAAATAAATTCTTCACTACTAGCTTTTCTAATGATATCAATTACTTTAAGATTGTTAACATCGTCGGTAGATTTTTCCCATAGAGAATCAAAGAATTTTTTAAATGTATCTCTTTCTTCTATGGTTACTCCTGTAGGTACTATTAATTCGATGTTTTCGTATAAACCGCCTTCAGTTAAATTGGCAGATCCTGCCCATACTTCTGAAACTTGATTGTCTAAACTAAAAATGTAAAGCTTTACATGAAATCCTCTATCTAAATAAATTCTAAAATCAAACTTTTTCTCATCATACAATTTTTTAATGAATTCGAAATCCTCATCATTAAGAATAGAAGCATCTTTTTTTAATGCTTCTAAAATTTCTTTTGTAGATTTTTTGGTTTCAGGACCCATTATGACTTTAAACTCTCCTAAAAGATTCTTTTCATAAAGTTTCTTTAAATATGGATACAACTTTAGAAAACCTTCAAAAAAGAAGAAACCAACAGCTATGTAAAAAGATAATTTACGATTATTTTCTATTGCTCTATTAATACGATCTTGAAAAACTTCTAAAACACTTTTTTCTTCAGGAATTATTCCAGCTCGATTATTAACAATATAGTATTTTGAATCCATAAAAATAAAGATTTTATTTACAAAATTATTAAACTTCTAAAATATAAAACATCGGTAAAAGTTTTAATATTTAAGATTTTTTATTTTTCTAATTACATCACCTTCTATTTCTATTTCTTCTCCATTTTCAAAAATCTTCGTTGCATCTTTTAAATTAATTATGCAAGGCTTTCCAAATTCTCTCATTATGATAGAAACATGAGAAGTGAATTTACCTTTTTCGCAAATAATTGCTTTACACTTTTTAATAATCTCCACTACTTTTCCTATGCCAAAATGTTGTGCTGCTTTATCAAATATCGAATCGCTATCAGTAACTATTATATCTCCCTCTTCAACTTCTTCTAATCTCTTTTCATCAGTTATTATTTTAACTCTCCCTCTAACTTTCTCTTTAGCATAAGATGATGCAATGCCTATTAATTCTTCTGACATAAAAATTTTTATTTAACTTCTAAAAAAATTGATTTCTATAGTTTTCTATCTTCAAAAAAGTTAACTATAAAAAAGATAATTTTTTATGGAAATCGAAAGAGTGATTTTTCAAGTCTTACCAAAAATAATAGAAGAAAAAACAAAAAGCAATAAACTTAAAGAAAAAACAACATATATAATACATAGCGAGGAAATATCCATTAATTATTCTTTACCTTCAATAGCATTAGCAGATAAATTAGGAAAAGAAAAATCTTTAATAGTTTTTTCTGCTCCTTCATCAGTGTTATCAGATAAAGACAAAGAATATGAAACCACAAAAATAAAAGCTTTTGAAGAATTTATAGAAGAGCTAAAAACTTTGAATTATAACATACATCATTTTGTTTTTAGAAGTATTGGATTTCCTGATGTTAGAAAAACTCCAGCCACTTATCAAGAAATTGTTTTAAGAATGTTTCTCGAAATGGTAAAAATTTATTTAGAGCATTTTGAAAATTCTAGCATTAACAAAATAGAAATAATAGTAGAAGCTTCTAGAGGTCATAATACATATAATTTAGCCCTTTTAGATGCAGTAAAATACTTTATTGTATTTTTTAAGGGACTAAACATACTAAAAAGAAAACAATTAGAAACAAAGTTTTATTATTCTTTTGAAAGTTATCAATCTTCACAAATATTTATAAATTGGATTTTCATATAACAGATACAAAATTCTTTTTTATACATCCTTTAGAAGGTTTAAGTAATGGTTTTATTAGTAACGATCTTCGAAACAAATTATCGAGCCTATCGTATGTATTCACGACAATATTTCTTATATAAGATGGGTTTTTGCTATCTGGTATAATTTTTATATAATAACCACAAAATTCTCTATAATCATATAACGTATAACATCCATCTCTTTAAAGATCTCTACATGGCCCCTCTTTTTGCAGTAGTTTATAATATTCGTCCATTAAAACTTAACATTTCTTTTCATCCAATCATTTTCTACTCTATATTTTGCTATAACTATAATTCCTTCGGATTGTTGATTAAAAAGATTTTCAAAACTTCTTTAGCCATATCTCTGTTGGCTACTATTGCTTCTTCTAATAAAATTTCAGAGTTAAGAGTTTCATCCGCTAGTAGAGAATAGATAATTTCTCTATCCCCATTTGGCAACTCATAATAAATTCCTGCATCTATGTATACGTTTTCAATAGATTGTTATACTATGCATATATAGTATCAAGAAAATTATTAAATCTTATAATCTATCTATTATAATAAGAACAAAACATATCAAAATTTTATTCCCATAACAAAATTATTAATATCCTTGTTTATCATTAATGAATATTTACTTAAACAGATTAGTCACTATTATATGGAAATTACAAATCCTCATCTCAGCCATACAAAAAAGGCAATAGAAGATTTATTTAGTTTTGAAAAGATTTTCGGAAATATAGATCCAAAAACAATTAAAGAAATTAAGGAAAACCTAAAGAAAGTTGAAGATTCAATTAGCGATGAAAGAACTATAGAACTATTGATAGAAACTATAAAAAATTATAAATTAAATTCAAGAGTTGTAAAAGAAATTGTAAAATTACTAGCACTTATTGCTAAGGACACAAAAAGCGAAGAAGATATTAAATTCTTTCTCAAAATCTTTCTAAAAGAAAAGATAAAAGAAGCGTTGACTAGATATAATTCAGCATTTGCAGAAAAAATTGTACGAAGCTTAGGAGAAATTGTTTATTATACAAAAAGCGAAGAAATTGCCGATTTAATAGCAGAAATTGTTGAGATATATACTAAGACTCGTGCTCCATTTGTTACGGGCGAAATTTTACAAGAATTAAGAACAATTGCTTATTGGATAAAAGATGCAGAAGTTATTAAATCAATAATAGAAACTTTAAAAACTTATACTCCAACTCCAGAAGCTGCGGAAACGATTGTAAATCTATTATCAGATATTGCCTACGAAACAAAAAGTAAAGAAGTTACTAAATTCATAAGAGAAATTTATTCAAAGGAGAATGTAAGAGATTTAATAATTACTTCATATTATTCTATAGATTCAGAATTTGCGAAATTACTTGCAAAGAACTTAGGAAAGATTGCCTATATTACACAAAATGAAGAAACAGTTGATTCGGCAGTAAGGATTTTTGGAATTTATAATAAAAATCCGGAAATTGCAAAAGAAATTCAAATAGAATTAGGAAAGATTATCAATTTTATAGAGTCTAAAAAAGCTATCGAATCAGTACTAAAGATTTTAGAAATTTATTATCCAAAGCTAGAACTTGTAAAAGAAATTATAAAAATATTAGCGCGTGCTGTTGAAACCTCGGAAAATGAAAATAATGTTGAACTTCTTGCCGAAATATATTCGGATGAAGAAATAGAAGAAATAATAACCAAATATCATTCTATAAGTCCAGATTTTGCAAATAAGATTGCATGGGAAATAAGGAAATTTGCTTTTTGGACAAACAACAAGAAAGCTGTTAAAAAGTTTTGCGATATAATTTCTGATCAAGAAATAGGAAAATACATAGCAAACAATGGAGTCGACATGGATACTGTTCTAATCATTCTAAGATACTATGGCCTAATTAAAAAAGAAGGTGTTGAAGGTATTAAGAAAGCTGAAATTGCTAGGATACTAGGAATAGATCCCACTATTCCTGATTTTGATAAAAAACTCAAAGATATTGTCAAAAAGAAATTTGGAATAAATCCTGAAAATTTAACCTCCAATGAATTAAGGAATGTGGTGATAAGCTTTTATGAATTAAACGAAGATGATCAAATGTTATTTAAAAGAGTAATAAATTTAATTTCCAAAGGAAGATATCTTGAAGATGAAAAAGTTAAAAAAATAGCAGACGAAATGAAAAAATATGGAATTAATGTTGATAAACTAACAAAAGGAGATTATTGGATTTATAGAGTAGATGGTGCTAAGTTTGAACATATCGATATCGATAGAAACAAATTAACTGAATATCTAATTATTGGATTAGTTAGTTCTAGAGATCCAAACAAAGAAAAAGAAGCAATTTCAATACTTACTAAATTTGAAAGTGAAGAAAAAATTAAATTAGCACAAGGATTAGTTAGAAGTAATAAAGAATTAAAAAAATGATAATAGATTTGTATAAAAAAGGTGAATATGAAAAAATATTTGAGGAATTAGAAAAATATGCAGAACAAAATAAAAATAAACCAGCTGCAGAAGCTTTACATGATATACTTCAAATTGTTAAACATTATAAGCAAGATAGCGTTACTGGAGATTATCTAATAGGATTCTATGGAAAACATATTGTTAGCTTGTTTGATAATACTTCAACTATGTGCTGTGCTTTATTACCACATGGATTAAACAGAAAAGCTGCGATATATTACGCTTACGATCCAAGAATTGTTTTAATAAGCTATTCTTTTGTTGATAAAATAGAAAAAGGTAATGAAATGAAAGTTGTTAGAGAAAAAGGCAAAGTAGATGGAATTGTTATAGCTTATATTGGATTAGATAAAAATAACAATCCGATATTAATTGTTGATAGTGTTGAAGGTGGAAGAGCATTTAGAAAGTTTATTGAAAAGAATTATAAATTAATAAAAGAAGATATTGAAAGAGTTGCAAAAGAAATAGGATGTAAGGCACTGATTTATAATATAAGAACATTTAATGAAACTCCAAGAGTATTTTTATCTAAGATAGGAAATGAAAAAGTTAGTTTAAGAAGTTTAGATATATACATGATTGGAGAGAAAACTGAGAATTATTTAGAAGCTTTTGGTAGATGGAATATTCCAGAAGGAAAAGTAGGAGGATATTATTATTCATTAGAGTAAAGAGTGTCAGACAAAATTAATGAAGCGAAGATAAGTTTATGGATCTTTCAAAAATTATTTAAATCATAAATAATGAAATCTATAAGTATGGCAGAGGAATGTATATTTTGCAAGATTGCAAAGAAAGAAGCTCCAGCATACATAGTATATGAAGATGATGTTTCTATAGCTTTTCTAGACATAAATCCATTAACAGAGGGTCACATATTACTCATACCAAAAAGGCATTATGAAAGATTGGTATTGATGCCAGAAGATGAAATAAAAGAATTTGCAAAAAGTTTAAAAAATGTTTTAAAGATTGTTGAAGAAAAATTATCACCAAATTACAATATAATAGTCAATAACGGAAGTATACAAGAAATTTTCCATGCACATATTCACATAGTTCCAAGATATGGAAAAGAGAGGATATTTATGTGGAATGCACACAAATTAACTGAAGAAGAAGCAAAAAGAGTATTATCAAAAGTTAAATCTT
Source organism: Candidatus Aenigmatarchaeota archaeon (assembly GCA_038997355.1). Classification (GTDB taxonomy): domain Archaea; phylum Aenigmatarchaeota; class Aenigmatarchaeia; order CG10238-14; family SpSt-28; genus JAHLMO01. The sequence goes on from JAWBAC010000007.1 coordinate 18,185, forward strand.
AATTTTATTCAGTAACTAATTTGTCATTAAAAGATGGTAAAAATATAAGATTTTCAAGAATATATAATTTATAATGTTGTGTTCTAACAAAGAAGAATTGAGAATAAAAGACGAACAAAAGAAATTATTTACTTACGAGTCTAAAGAAGAAGATAAAAGGAACATAGAGGTTCATATAATAGCAGAATATCATTTCCATCCGTTAAGATTATATGCTGGATTTAATAAGTTGTTGATGGGGATTGCTTCTAATCTAAAGAAACTTTCACAGAAAAGTAAAACAGATTATGAAGAATATGAAGAGAAAAATGAGTTTAAAAAATATGAAGAATATGCAGATGCTTATTTAAAAACTGCTGATTATCTAGAAAAATGGGAAGCACGAATAATTGATGAGATTGTAGAAAAAAACAAAGATAAAGCAAAAAGATATATATTTATTTTAGAAGGAAAAGAAGAAAATAAAGAACTTTTTATTGATGTTCTAAAAAGCTATGGAATTTATGAAAAATTAAAAAATAAAGAAGTATACTATTACTTGCTCGATAATAAAATCAGCAGAGATATTTTTCTATATATTCAAATTAATGCAAACAAAAAAGAAAAATGGAAAGATGTATATGAATTGTTATTAATGCGAGAAAAACAGTGGAAATCTTTCATAGAAAATGAGTTAGAATTTAAAGAAAAGGATGTTGTAATGCTTGTAGTAGGTGTGTGGCATGTAGGTATATATTTGAATGCTGATGAAATTGAAAGAAATTCTTTTAATAAAATTGCTGAGAAAGCTACTGGAAAATCTTTTAATGAGCTTAAAATTACTATTCCTTCTCCATATGGTGGATATTTCATTAAAGGATTTAAGAAGCACTTAAAACCAGGCGAATATATTACTCTTTATTTACCAAATGGAGAAATAAAGAAAATATGCTATGAAGATTTATAATAGATAACAAAACTAACTTATGGTATCTTATTTAAACAAAAAGTTAAAAGAAGAGGAAAACAAGTTATTTCAAAATAGTACAAAAGTTTTTATAATAGGAGAAATACATCCTACTAATTTGAGAGAGTTAGCATATAATAGCGAACTCAAAGAAAAATATAGTAAAATTTTAGAGCAAACTGCAAATTATATAGAAAAATGGCAAGCGGATGTTATTAGAAATGTATTATACAATAATAATGAATATAAAAGAGTTGTATTCTTTTTGGAAGGAGATTCAAAAAACGATGAAAAACTTCATTTTATAGCTTTTTTGAATGTTTATGTAGGAAGTGATTATTTAAAAGGCAAAAAAGTAGAAATTTACTTTTTAGATGATGGTGAATGTAATAAAATCTCGAAAGAAATAGACAAATACTACATAAGTAGAAATAGTAAAAATAATTTAGAAGAAGAGAAATTACATCTCGAAAGAGAGAAATGCTGGAAAAATACTATAGAGGATAAACTAAAAGATAAAAAGAATGCTCTAGCAATAACTATTGTTGGTATGGCACATCTAAGTAAATATCTATCGACTGAACAATTCAAAAAATTAACTCTAGCAAAAATTATAGAACATGCAACAGGAATTTATATTGAAGAATTCGATCGGCCTGTTCCATTAAATAATGGTGGAGAGTTTGTTAAAGCCTTCAAGAAATATTTAAAATCTTCAGATTGTTACATTGAGTTACATCTTCCAAATGAAGAAGTAACATTAATACGTTGTGATTACATTTAATCCTTAGTATATTTATATTTTCCCTTTTTTAAATTTTTATCGTGAATTTCCATAGAGACGAAATAAAAAGAGAAGAAGAGAAATTGTATAATGTAGATTCTCAATCTATAAGAAGAACTTTCATATTAGCATTACCTTCAGTATCTCTTCTAAATTAATTAGCATAGTATATGAAAACGAAGCTAAACTTCTTGAAACTTTAGCACAATATCATCCTGAAAAACAAGAAGAACTTAAATAAACATCTAAAAAGTTTAAAGAGTATGCAAAAGCTTTTGATGCAGCTTCTAAATATGTAGAAAAATTAGAAGAAATACTTAAAAAAGAAATTCCAAAATATATTACTCCTACCAAAGAAGAAGAAAGAAGAATTGTCTTTATTCTTCCAGAAGAAACTACTTTAGGATTTTTACGCTATCGTTCTTCTTTACTAAAAAGAGGCATATAACAAAAATTAAAATCTAAGGCGAAGTTAAAGTTTTTTCCTTTGGGAGAAATGTGTAGAGAAGAGTATGAAGAATTAGCAGAAATTTTAGAAAAAAAGTAACTCAAAGGTAATTATACTCTTCAAGATCTATCTAAAGAGATTGAATTAAGATTGAAAAAAGAAGAATGTTGGAAAAGATGGATAGAGAAAATGAAAATTCAAAAGATGATATTATAATAATTTTAGTAAATCCACTATATATGAGCAAATATCTTACTTCTGAGGATTTAGAAGAAATGATTTTAGTAAAGTTTTTAGGGATTACTAGCAAAAAATTTTTGGAAAGAAAATGTGTTTCGAGGAATTAAACTATATAGATCTAGAATTTACGAAACATCCTATAAAAGAAGTTAAAGAAATTTTTGGATCGTCTTCAAAAGAATCTAGGAATACTTCGAAATTGAATGAATATAACGTAGCTTATTTAAATTATGGTAGACTGTTTTTAGAAGGATTTAAAAATGTTTAGGACCAAACGAACTTATTAAAATTTATCTACCAAATGGAAAACGAAGTTGTTATATGTTGATAAGATAAATTCGAAATCACAATAGAAAAGTTTAAATTTTATATTATTTAAAATTATTTAATGGAGAACGCTGAAAAAATAAAAATTAAAATTAGAGATGTAGTTGTTGAAATTCCAGAGAAGCACTTAGAAAATTATCTTGATGATCCTATTGTTAAAGATTTTGTGAATATTGTTGAATCTAAAAAATACGATTTTGCATGGAGATATGTTTTAGGAATGCTATCAAAAAATATGGCAAATTGCCACATGAATATGCAATAATAGAATCTAAGGAAGAAGCCGAAGTAATCGAAAAAGTAATTGAAAAATATGGATTTCATTATAGTAAGCCGGTTTTCAAAGATCCCAATTTACAAAATAAGAAGTATGTTGTATATAATGGATTTATTTATTGGATAATGAAAGATAAAAAAGATTTTATACTAAATAGAGCATGCATCTATGGCTATAAAGTTGATGTTAAAAATCGAAAATTTGAATATGTACAAAAATATCCATTAAAAGAGGTTTATGAACAATTTGTTCCATACGAACAATAATTTATTCAAAAAATTATTTAATCCAATTACTAAAAAATAAAATAAAAGGAAAATAAAATTATATTTTTGTAAGATCTGCTGTAAATGCGCCACTTTCTAATCTGCTAGTTATTTCAGCTCTTTTTCTTTCTTCTAATTCGAATAGTGGTCTTTCTTTTCTGTTCATTAATTTTGCAACAATAATACCTGGAAATGTTGAGATGAAAATATTGTAAGTGGTTACTGCATCATTATAGAATTGCCTACTATATGCTATTTTATCTATTGAAACTCTTAATTCATCCATTACTTTCGAGAAGCCTTGAATCGATTGGAGTTGAGGATAGTTTGGTAATTGATAAATTATAGGAACTAAAGCAGTAAATGCTGCGCTTACTCTTCTTACTTTTTCATCTTGTGAAGGCACTCTCATAGCTTCTGCTATTTTTGCATATGCATCAGAAATTCCTAACAAAACAGACTTCTCAAAATTAGCTTGGCCTTTGAGAAGGTTTATAAGATTTGGTAATAATTCTGCAATTCTTTGCAATTGTATGTCTATTTCTCTCCATGCTTTATCTATTCCTTTTTCTAGTGTTATGATTCTATTATACATGTAGATGAAGAAAATAGCTACTATTATTGCTACTATCGCTACTATTACAACAACCATAAAAATATTCTAACTTGCGCTATATATTTAATTCATTAAAAATTTTTATGGAATTTTCTGCTACTACGCTTTTTGGTTTAGTAGAAGAATTAAAATCAAAAAGCAAAAAGGCTTTAATTTTTTCTTTTCTTTTTCCTCTATTCATTCCATTAACTGTAATAGCATTTATTTTTTTAGTTTCTTTTATATTGTTTCTTTCTAATCCAAAAATTGCAGAAGGTGTAGCATCATTTATAACATTTGAATTCTCTGGAGTTTTGCCAATAGCTTATACATCTAGCATACTCTATATTATGTTTTTAGTTTTTCTTCCAGAATCTCTAAGAAAATATTCTCAAATACTTGATCCAATTTTTCTTTTTCTCTCTGTAATTCTTGGAATAATTTTAGGTGTGTATAGTATGAAATATCTTGACGAAGCATTTGTTTCTTTCTTAATCTCGACTCTAATAGTAACTCACTCTCCTATATTAACATTAATAATTTTCATACTCTTCATTTCGTTAGTGTACTATATCATACCTATGTATATTTTAACATATTACGCATACAAGAAACCAAGTAAAATTTTTGATTCTATAGTTAACGCAAGAGATATAGATCTATCAAATGAAAAGGAGAGATTAGTCTATCAAGTGTTCGACAATATAAGAATAGCATATGGTATTCCAACAACCAGTGTAAAACTGAAAGTAATACCATGGGAGATAATAAATGCTATGGTTATTTCATCGAAGGATTTTAGTACTGTTTATATAACTCAAGGAGCAATAGATAAACTAGATTATTATGAATTAGAAGCCTTATTTGCTCACGAATTTTCTCATATTAGGAATCAAGATGCATATTATCTTTCTACGATTTCTATAGTTGGTGGATTTACTTTAATATTGGCTTGGTTCTTTATGACAATAATGCCATCAATTTTTACTTCATCTGCAAGGAGAGAAAGAAAAGTCGCTCCCGCAATAGCATCTTTATTCTTAATTGTTGTTTCTTTCTTAGTTGGGCTTATTTACTCTATCATAACTCCTATCATATTTAGAAGAATTTTGGGAGATGTTTCTAAGAGAAGAGAATCACTAGCAGATATTTCAGCTGTTTTAACCACAAAACATCCACCAAGCTTTTTAAGTCTTTTGGTTAAAGTTGCAAACGAAGACACCTCTAAATTTGTTAAGGAAAAGAAAATTCCGCTAAACATACAAGCATTATTATTCGATTATGAATATGAAACTCATCCAAAGATTTGGGAAAGAATAGAATATATATGTAAATACACAAACACTCCATTCCCTAATGAATATCATCAAATTAAAGCCAAAAATATATAATCTAGGCTCTCCATGAAATTTATTAATATTAATTTTTTACTATCATATAGTAGAAATATTATGAATCGAAAAAATATAGCGAAGTCTCAGATAGATGAATTTGTGTTTTTAGATGAGCTTCAAAAAATCGCAAACAAAGATAAGAAATGGTTAGTTAAAAAACTATACGAATTAGAGAGCAATTTGATTAGCACATGCGAAGATGTAACAAGAAATTGCAATCCTAACAATTTTCCATTATATATTTTTGAAAGTTTAATTTCGGAAGAAGAAAACTATAAAAAATTATTTAACGAGTATGATCCGAAAAGATTATATAAGCTAATTATAGATTTTGAGCCTATCAGAAAATGTGTAGGTAATTTAATAGGAATAGAATTGGATGATATCCAAATAAGCTATAGAATTAAAGAGATAAATAAAAAAGATAAAAGTGGATTAGTAGCTAGTTATACCACAGAATACATGTTAAAAAACTCTAACAATAAACATTCTAAGCTAAAAGTTTTGCATGTAATAATTATAAACAAAAATGCAACGCCAAATCCATTAACACCTATACATGAACTTGTTCATTTGGCAACTAAGGAAGCCTCTTACAAATATAGATATGGAAAGGATTTAAAATCATTCACCCTCTCAGAAGGAATAGCAATTAACATTAGTTACTTATGTATGAAAGAGCTAAGAAAAATTTCTGAAAAATTATATAATTTTGCTCTTCTTTCAAAAACAACAGAAGAAATAGAGAAGTTTTTACTTTATTTAATTGCAAACGGACACAAAGATATATTAGAAAGTTATGATAATCCCTTAGAAGACATTTCAGAATACATAATATTTAACTTAACAAAAAATAAAGAATATAGAAATAGTTTAAAGGGTTTCTTTAAATATATAAATGGTTATGCTTATGTAAATTACTTAGCTGAAAAGTTAGGCCCAAAAGTATTTAAAGATATGGTAGCTGGAAACTTTGAAAAAATATTAAAAAATTTGCAAAAAAATTATTAGAATAAAAAATTAAAATATTTGACGTGACATCATATTCAAAAAATCCCAATTCAACAATAAAAGAAACACAAAAAGAACTATTCTATCAAAATAAAACATTTTATAGTAATATATTTGAAAAGTTAAATGAACCGAAAATTCATATAATAGGAGAAATACACGATTCTAATTTAGAACTAATGAGTTTATTTTTCGGAATTTTAGCTCTATATATTTCGTCTACAATCTCAGAAAGAGATCTAAAAAAATTAATAAAATTATTTGGTAAAAGTTTTCTTATAATTTATAAATCATTTGAAAAAGAAATAGAGGAAAAAAGCAGAATTTTTGAAGAACTTACGTATACCTTAAAAGAAGTTTCTGAATATATAAGAAGATGGAAAGGAAAAACAATTAGAAAAATCTTAAACTATGAAAAAGATTACGAAAGAGTAATATTTATTGTAGAAGGAACTTCCGAAAAATCTTATAAATCCTATTTTGTTAACAATTTCTTGAAAAAATATGTAGGTAAAAATTATTTAAAACATAAGAAGATAGATATATATTTTTTAGATGATGTAAATAGAGATATTAGCAAGAAAATTGAAGATGCTTATTTGAATGCGCTTTACGGTAAAAGAAATTTAGAAGAAATACATAAGTTACAATTAGAAAGAGAAAAAGAATGGAAAAAATTTATAGAAAATAGCATACAAATAAAAGAAAGTGATGTTGTAATAGTTATAGTTGGTTTGGGTCATGTATATAAATATATAAATGATGATCTTCGCAAAAATCTGACAGTAGCTAAAATTGTAGAGCATATTACTGGAAAATACATAAAAGAGTTAGATAAATTGTATATTGAAGAAAATCTTGGAGAATTTATTGAAGGTTTTAAAACTCATCTGGAAAACAAAGATAAACCTATTAAAATTCACTTACATTTGCCAAATTATAATAAGTCTATAACTATCTTTTATTAAGTATTCTGTTTTTAAAAATTGATTGCTAAACGCTATTTTTTATAAAACACTAAAATATTTATGAACAAAAAACTTTTCGAAAAAATAAAATCTTATGTTGAAAACGAATATAAAAACAGTGGCGAATGGTATTTAAGTTATAAAAATCATGTTTTACTAGTTTATAAAGTTGCGATAAAACTAGCAAACAAATTAAAGGCAAACAAAGATGTTATAAAAGTTGCTGCTCTTTTTCATGATATTGCTGTTATGAAATTTGGAAAAGAAAATCATGAAATAAAAAGTGCTGAAATAGCAGAAGATGTTCTATTAAAATTTAATTTAGATAGAAGTTTCATAGAAGAAGTTAAAAAATGCATAATAGAACATAGACATAGTAAAGATATAATTCCAAGTAGTTTAGAATCCAAAATCATTAGAGATGCTGATGCAATTTCAGTAATTATGAATCCTTTATGGTTTTTAATAGTGTTTTTAGAGAGAACTAACTACAATTTTAGAGAAGCATTTCAAATGCTTAAAAATAGAACAGATGAACTTTATAATTCGTTAATCCTAGATGAATCTAAAAAACTTGCCAAAAGATACTATAAAAACTTTCTAAAAATCTTTAAGAATTTAGAATTATCGACAAGTTAAATTTACCTTTAAAACAATTATAATACTCCAAAATCAACTATAATTATGGAATTGCCTCAAAAAGTTATTAAAAGAGAAGGTTATTTACAAGATTTTAAAATTGAAAAAATAGAAAGTGCAATAAAAAAAGCTCTAATAGCTACCAACAAATTCGATGAAAACTTACTTAAAAAATTAGTTGAAGATGTTTTGAAAAAAATATCAGAAAAATTTAAAGAAAAATATCCTCATGTTGAAGAAATTCAAGATATTATAGAACAAACCTTAGTTGAAAATTCTTTGTATGAAGTCGCGAAAGCATACATTCTTTACAGAAAAGAAAGAGAAAAAATTAGAGATGAAAAAAAGAAAATTTTAGAAAAAGATGTTTTAGACGAAATAGATAAAAGGTTTTCAGTAAATGCATTAAGAGTTTTAGCATCTAGATATTTGTTAAGAGATGAAAAAGGAAAATTAATTGAGTCTCCAAAACAACTTTTTGAAAGAGTAGCAGCTTTAATAGTTATTCCAGATATTCTTTACGATGAAAAAATTTTTGACAAAGAAGGTAAACAAAAAGTTCATGAATATGAAAATTTCGATGCTGAAAAGTTCGAAGGAAAAATATCTTTAGCAAAAAAAGTTTTTTGGAATAAATATCATTTGCAAAGAATGAAAGAATTATATGATGAATTAAATTCTCAACAAAAAATGAAAGTTAGTTGGAGCGAGTTTTTAAAAATGTTAGAGAATGGAGAATTCGATAATTATTACGAAAGATTCTTAGAATATTTCAACTTAATGGCTTATAAAAAGTTTTTGCCAAATAGTCCAACTTTATTTAACGCTGGAGCAAAATTAGGAATGTTAAGCGCATGCTTTGTTTTAGATGTTGAAGATAGCATTGAAAGCATTATGGAATTAGCAAAAGAGATTGCATTAATTTTTAAAGCTGGTGGTGGGGTTGGTGTTAACTATTCTAAAATTAGACCTGAAAATGATATCGTAAAAAGTACTGGCGGAATTGCAAGCGGACCAATTTCTTTTATGAAATTAATAGACACATTAACAGATGTAGTTAAATCTGGTGGAAAAAGAAGAGGTGCAAACATGGGAATATTAGAGATATGGCATGCAGACATAGAAAAATTTATTACTTCAAAACAAAAAGAAGGATTCTTAGAAAACTTTAATATTTCGGTACTAATAAACGAAAAGTTCATAAAAGCTTTTGAAAACAATGAAAATTTTGAATTAATAAATCCTAGAGATGGAAAAGTTTGGAAAGTTGTAAATGCTAGAGATTTATTAATAGAGATTGCAAAATCTGCATGGAAAAGCGCAGAACCTGGAGTATTGTTTTTGGAAAATATTAACAAATATAACGTAATGAAAGAAGCATATGGATTAATAAGAGCGACTAATCCATGTGGCGAAGTGCCTCAATATCCTTATGAAAGTTGTAATTTAGGTTCAATAAATTTATATGCATTTGTAAAGAGAGAAAACGGAAAAACTTATTTTGATTGGAACGAATTTATAGAAACAATAAAAATTGCAACTCGCTTCTTAGATAATGTTATAGATGTTAATGTTTTTCCACTTGAGAAAATTAAAGAAAAAACAAAAAGATTTAGAAGAATTGGCTTAGGAATAATGGGATTAGCAGAAACTCTTTTTGCACTAAAAATTAGATACAATAGCGAAGAAGGTTTCGAATTTATGAGAAAAATCGCAGAAACTTTGGCTTATTATGCAACTCTAACATCAATAGAATTAGCTGAAAAAAGAGGAAGCTATCCTGAATTTGAAAAAAGTTTACATAAAGATGGATTTCTTGGATTTAGAGGAGTATACGAACAAAAAAATACTTTATACGATTGGAACGAAGTTAAAGAAAAAGTAAAAAATGGAATAAGAAATGTTGCATTAATAAGTATCGCACCTACTGGCACTATTTCAATGATTGCAGATACTTCAGCTGGAATTGAGCCTCAATTTGCCTTAGTTTATGAAAAAGATGTTACTATTGGAAAATTTTATTATGTAGATCAAGAATTAGAAATTCAACTAAAAGAAAGAAATCTTTATTCAGAAAGTTTAATCAAAAAAATTGCTGAATATGGAAGTTTAAGAGAAATAGAAGAAATTCCAGAAGATATGAAAGAATATTTTGTAATTGCTTATGAAATTCCTTGGCAAGATCATTTAAGAGCTCAATACGAATTTAGTTTGTGGTGTGATAATGGAATTAGCAAAACTATTAACATGCCATTTAATGCTAGCTGGCAAGATGTTTTAAATGCATTTATTGCTGCATATAAATTAGGTTTGAAGGGTGTAACAGTTTATAGAGAAGGTTCAAGAAGCTCAGTATATAAATTTAAAGCATCTTCAATAAAGCAAATAATTAATCCAAAAACAATAGAATTATTTAAAAAATTTGGAATCGAAATTTTTGAAAAAATAGAAGAAATAAAAGAAAAAATTGCTAGTAAAGAATTTAGATGTCCTGTTTGCGGAAGTAGTTTAGTTGTTTTTAGAGAAAATTGTTTGAACTGCTTGAACTGTGGATGGAGTACTTGCTTGTTAGGTTAATTTTCATGATGTCATGATGTTAGAAATTTTACATTCTTCTACTTAAACTTTTAAAATAATAAATATATTTTTCTTAACCTTAAAATCATCCAATAACTACTATTACACCTTTAAATCTTGGCGATAAATGATCATGATATGGCCATGTGCCAACTTCATTGAAAACAAAGCTCCAAGTTTCTCCTGGATTTATTCCTCTACATGCATCAAATATATTTTTTTCTTCAGGAGTTCCACACTTTTCTATTCCAGAACCTGGATATAAGTTATGTGCCGGATGAGGATCACTAGCAGGCCATACTGGTCTAGAAGCTTTATTTATAAAGATTACTTTTGTGCCTTTTTTAACTTCTAATCTTTCTGGCAAAAATCC
>JAWBAC010000008.1:0-16373 GCA_038997355.1 Candidatus Aenigmatarchaeota archaeon
CTTTCATCCCAAGACCAACTTCACTTATCACGTTCCCATAAATGACTATCTTTCCACCTTCCATTCCAGAACCTATAAAATTCTCAGCATTTCCATAAATAATTATTTCTCCACCTTTGATCTCTTTACCAATAACATCCCCAACATCCCCTATAATAATTACTCTTCCCCTTTCTTGTTTGTAACCCAAATAATTTGGTTTGTATTTCCACTTTCTTACATCTAAAACTAAAATGTCATTATCGCCTATAATGTTTTTATAAAGTGCAGTAACTAAAAAACCTAAATCTGCGTAAGCAATTCCATCTAAATTATATTTTTCTGCTAGTATAGGAACTAATTCAACAAATTTCTTGACATCTTCTAATGTATATTCTTTTAAATACTCTATAATTTCCTTTGCGACTAATTTTAAAGAATATTCATTAGGAGTGTAAGCACTTTTCCATTTTTTGATAACATATTCAATCTTCTTAATATATTCTTCATTATCTAAACTTTTATATCTCTCATCATCTTTCCCTGCACAATCAAACAAACTATCTGTAAGATCTTTATTTTTAACCATACTATTTATGAACTTCTAAAATAAAATTATTAAAAACTTTAAAGTTTTCTACATTTTTTATTTTCCTTTTTAACTTATCTTGGTTTTCTTCTATTGAATTTTTTGTAATGTTTTTTCTAACTTTCATGTAATAATTTTTTAATCTTCTTGCATAAATATTTTTTAATGTTAAACAAAGAATGTTAATAAAAATGTTAAAATTTTTCTAGCTCAACAATCAACAAACTAAAAAATAAAACTTAGAAAAATTACTAATGAAGAAGTAACGTTATAGCTTCCTATGGCTTTAGTAGGAATTTTTACTATTTCCTTATTCTTTATTTTTTCAATTTCATTCATCGGAATTCCAAAATCTTCAGCACCAAAAACAATGAAATCAAAATCTTTCACATTAACATCAAAAATTAATTTATTTCCAAAAGTTTCCAAAATCAAAAATTTTTTGTCATAGGAATTAGTAATCTCTAAAAATTCTTCCAAGTTTTTATAAACATTAAAAATTCTTCCAAATTTCTCTTTTATTTTTTCATATTCGCTTTCATACTTTTCTCTTAATATTGCATGAACATTTATCTTTAAATCTTTGCAAATCCTTAATATTTCATACAGATTTTCATAGCTTTTCAATTTATAAAGCAATATTTCCATAAATTCTTTGTTAATATTTTCATTTAATGAAGATTTGGATAAACTCTGCTAAGCCTTTTGAAGCTGCAGTAATAGTAAGATTTCTTTATTATGCAACAGCTTTTGAAAACATTGAAATTTTTATTACTAATTTTAATGAAAAATTTTTAAACTCTTTTGTTAGATATTCAAGAATTCCGATAAGTGAAATAAAAAATAAAATAATTTTCAATAGAGAGCCAAAAGGAAAGTTCTTAATAATAGATCCAAATGGTGAAAGCTTAGATAAAATAAATATTAATGATTTTGATGGCTTTGTAATAGATTTTGAAAATAAGTTAGAAGGAAAAAGAGTTAGGGGCATAGGTTTAAATTTACTTCATTACGAAGCTATAGCTCTTTTTTCAAAAATTTTCCTAAAAGATGAAAAACCAAAAATAGAAGAGATAGAAAAAGATGTAAAATACATTAGAGAAAAAACATATTTAGCAAAAAAGATTTTAGAAGGCTTAATATTTTTAGACAATTTTTATATAATTTCTCCTAGAGTTCTTTCTTTATCTTTGCAGCATGTGCATAAAAAATTTAAAATTTTAATAGAAGAGATTAGTAGCGAAATAAAAAAAGAAAAAAATTCTGTATTAGAAATAATTCATTTAGCATTTTACAACAAAAAATTAGAAAAGTTAAAAGAAGATTATATTGTATTGAAAAACAATTTTTTAGAAATTCCGATTTTTAATGGAAAAGAAATTAAAAAATTAAAATTTTTCATTGATTTCGATAGAAGAAGAATTTATATTTCTAAAAACTTTTACATTTCTTCTGAAGAAACAAACAAAGAAAAACTTATAGGCGATTTCTTTGACAATATTTAATTTTAGTTATGCTTAAGGATTGAACCATTCGATTTCGTAGTATTTTACTTCAGAATCTGGAAATTCTATTCTATTTGCAACATAGTAAGTAATGCTACTTTCTCTATCAACTATTGCCAATAATAATCTTAAACCTAAAGAATCTGCTAAATCTAATGCGCTTGCTAAAAACTTTCCGCTAATCATTTCATCTTCTTGCAAAGAAATTACAATGTAAGAAGGATCGTTATTAAAAGGATTTTCAACTTCATTCTTTTCATTTCTATGCCAAACAACAAAATCTATTGGAGTTAATTCTTTCATATAATCCTCTTTTTTCATTCCTGGTATTGCCATAATAAATGTTTTTCTTACACCATGTGCAACTCTTATTGCTCTTGCTAATTCGCTAGTTTGCATTTCAACATCCTTAGGAAATACATGAATTACATGCTGAGAATGTATCCATTCTTTACCTTTTCTTAATGGAGACGCTCCAGGAAAATAAATTCTAAAATGCGTTCCAAATTTTAAACCAGTTTTAACTATATATCCTCTATCTCTCCAATCTTTATAAACTAAGAACATAGACTCGAAATTCTTTGTAAAATTCTTTTCGTTCTCGATTATTTTTTCTAGACTTAATTTTTCATTATTTTCAATATCTATTACTTCAAAACCTTTATAACAAAGATATGCAACTTCAAAATTATCTAAAATATGAATTTTTCCTTTTTCTATATTTTTATAAACTCCATATTGTCCAAACCAATATTTTTCAAAAAGACTTAAAGAATTACCTTCGAAAAATCCTATATGATTCTTCTTATCGTATAGAATTCTAATTCTTTCATTTACATCTATTTTGAAGTCTTCAGACGGATATTTTTTTGTTACGCTTTTTCCAAAATTTTTCTTTTCAATTCTATCAAAAAAAGTTATATATAAACCTCTTAATTTCCAATCTCTGTATGTAAAATATCTTTCTAAAAATCTATCCTTAGAAAATCTTTTTAGAAATTCGTTTATAGTTACTATTCTATTGTTTTCAAAAAGCATAGCATTTCTAATTTCCATTAAATACAAAGCTTCCTCTTTTTCTAACTTCAAAAATTTTCTTTCAAACTTTCCTATAAAACTCTTTTTTAACTCTTCTTTACTAAAATCATCAAAGCAATAAATATTTCCATCTTTTTCTAAGTTTAATATTATTTTTTTCTCAATCATTAAAATAAATAATTTTTAAATTATTCTATATTTACGATTTTTCTAATTTTTTCAATAGTTTTTTCAGCTCTTATAAGCTCTTCATAGTTATTAATTGGAATCCAAAATTTTACCATTTCAACTTTAAAATTTATTCCATAACTCTTTAAAATTCTTGGTGCTTCAGTTAAATAATATTCTCCTTTACTAGAAATCGGAATTTGATTATAAATCTCAAAAAATTTTCTATGCATTATATACATTCCAGTATTTGCAATTCCTTTACCTTTTAACTCTTTCTCAGCAATTCTTTCTAAGAATCCATCTTTTATTATTAACGCACCAAAATTACTTAAATCTTCAACCTCATAACCAAAAACGCATGGATAATTTATTTTCAAAATTCTTTCAAAATCATCTATTATAATATCGTCACCCATCATTACCAAAAATAATTCATTCTCTATTAAATCCTTAGAAGAATATAATGCATTTGCAGTTCCAAGAGGTTTTTCTTGATAGGCAAAAATTATTTTTTCATTCTTTATACTTTCAAAATATTTTTTCTTTTGAGGATTTATTACAATTATTATTTTTTCAACATAATCGTAAATCGCATCTATGACATACTTTATTATTGGTTTTCCCAATATAGGTACTAATGGTTTTGGCAACTCTTTCAATTTTTCATCTTTCAAACTCTCTTTTAATTTTTTGCCTTCTCCAGCAGCCAAAATTACTGCTTCTTTTATCATTGAAAACCACTTAATTATTCTAAAATAATTTTTAATTTTCCTTTTTCAAACTTTTTCTCTACTATACTTTTATTTTTTGGTTTAGAAATTATTTTGAAATATGCTTTGTCTTTTGCATATGCTCTAATTTCAATACTTTCTTCTAACTCGCTAATTTCAATATCTTTTGCACTTTCAACATCTGGTAAATCAACTTCTATTTCAATTCTATGCAAATCTCTTTTTATCTTAACTTCTGGTTCTTCAGTAACTTTAACTTCTCTAACCTCCTTAATTTTTTCTGGTTTTTCTTCTTCAATCTCTTCAATTCCTATTTTTTTCTTTATATCCTCTTTTATTTTTGGTTCTAACTCTTTATAATCTCCAAAAGTCTTTACATAAACTTTCGGTTTTTTACCACTTTCACTTTTTATTACTATGCTAATTCCTCCACCTCTAACATATGGCTCTTTTTCTATATCAAAAGGTTTCAAAAGCTCTTTAAACGTTTTTCTCACTAATCTATCAAAATCTTCAAAGAAATCTCTAATATATTCTCTTTCAAATCCAAAGAAATCTTCAAAAGTTCTAAATCCTAATAAACATCCACAATAAGGACAATACGTCCAATTAGCTTCTACTTCTCTTCCGCAACAAGGGCATCTAGCAAATTTTTTAACCATAAAAAGAAATAACTTTTTATTAATTTATTAATTTAATGACTCTAATTTTATTCCTCTTAGGACTATTGGATGTAATAGCAGCATTAATAATTATTTTTAATCTTGCCGATAATTTTCTTTTTCTTTTTATAGCATTCTTGTTATTAGTAAAAGGTTTATGGAGTATAGTTTCTTCTTTTTAAAAATAATATTTTACTATCAAATATGCAATTATTGCAAAAACAATTATTATTGCAAATGTTTCAATCTCCTTCGAATAATTTAATGATAATTGCCAATATTTTCCAAAGAAAAATCCAAGACTTACCAAAAAACTATTCCATATTAAAAATCCAAAAAATGTTAAAAGAAGGTATTTCTTAATATTCATTTTAAAAATCCCAGCTGGTATTGATATTAAACTTCTAAATCCAGGCACAAATCTTAATGCAAATACTGTTAGTAAAGCATGCCTATTAAACCATCTCTCAGCAATTTCTAATCTCTTCTTACTAATAAAAAAATATTTTCCATATTTTTCTATTAAATCTCTTCCAAAATATCCCAAATAATATAGTGGCACCGAACCTAAAGTATTTCCTATTGCACCTACTAAAATAGCTAATATTAATATAAAATAATTGTTTTCTAAATAAGCTAGGTATCCAGCAAAAGGCAAAACTATTTCACTTGGTAACGGAGCAAACAAAGTTTCTAAAAAAGATAAAACAAATATTCCAAATAAATGATAACTCTTTACAAAATCTAAGATAAAATTAAAAAGTATCGGATATACATCTCCGATCATTTCCAAATTTCGTAGTTTTCATTCTTTCTTTCTTTCAATACTCTAGCTAAAGTAAATAAAAAGTCAGAAAGTCTATTAAAATATTTTAACATATTTTCATCGACATCTCTTTCTTCTTTTAATTTCCATAAACTTCTTTCAACTCTTCTACAAACAGCTCTTGCAAATTGTAAGAATGTAAATTCTAAAGATCCAGATGGATATATAAAATTTTTAAGAGGTTTTAACTCACTTTCTAGTATTTGAATTTTTTCTTCTAACTTTTTTACATCTTCTTCAGTAAATTTATATTTTTCAAAACCAGCAATTATTGAGCTAGCTTCAAAAATTTTTGTTTGAATGCTCTTAAGTATTTCATTGAAATTTACATCTTTTATTAAACTTCTACATATTCCTATCACACAATTTAACTCATCTAAATTTCCTATAGCCTCTATTAAGCAATCCGATTTTTTTATTTTTTCATTTTTTATATAAGTTTCTCCTTTATCTCCTGTTCCAAAATTTTTCATAAAAACTAATTCTAAAACGAAAATAAATTTTTATGGTAACGGATAAAAATGAATAATTTTTCTAATAACTCAAAATTTTATTTTCTAAAAGTTTTAAAGCATTTTCTTGCCAAATAGTTAATCTTCCGATTTTTGCTCCTGGTGCTAAAATTTCAGAGTTTAAGTTATTGAAAGAAGTAACAAAAATATTTAAGTTTTTCAAAACTTTTCTTAATTTTTTAGCTTTTTCTTCATTTTCAACAACCAATAATATTCCTGCCCTCTTTTTATATCTTCTTCCCCTCATCTTTCCTTTTCCTGCTCTTATTTTTCTTTCATGAATTCTTTCCAACTCTTTTTCTAATCCAATTTTAACTAAAAACTCTTTAAAGTCTTTTGCTTTTTTAATTTTTTCTATTTCTTCATTAGCAATTACAATAGGAAAATACTTCACCTCTTCTATTTTATGACCTCTTTTTAATACAAAATCTTTAATTAGTGTTGCGATAGCAGCACTTAATATTGCTAATCTTTTTTCTTTTTTATTAATCTTTTGTTCCCATATTTTTTCGCTAGTTGGTGCATGAGCTCTCATACCCTTTCTTACATTAGAAGAAATTCTAGCAACAAATATCATATGCAGAGGCGCTTTGCCATGAATTCTTTGATGTCTTGCCATTCCTCTGCCCATTTGAGTTACATATGCTCTAAATGGTCTTCTTCTTCCATGATATTCTGCACTAGTTCTTAATCCAGCGTTAGGATCTGCTCCATATGGTTGTCTTCTATTAGATTGAATTCTCAAAACATCTCTTAATACTAAATCTTCTCTTATTGGAAATTCAAGTATTTTATCATTTATTTCAATCTCTTTTACTTTTTCTGCCTGTAAGTTTATAACATTTAGTCTCATATTAATTATGTCCAGTTATTACTATTTCTTTTATATTTGGCGGAATTATTAACTTCGGATTTCTTATTGCAAATCTTATCATAACTAATCTCTTCTTAGGTCCTGGGACGCTTCCTTGAATTAAGATATAATCGCTTCTAACTAATCCATAGTGAGAAAAACCTCCTTTAGGATTAATTTCATTTCCATTAGAAGAAATTTTAAGTATTCTTTTATTGTGTTCAGTTCTTCTTTGATATCCTAATTGACCTTGCATTGGAATTTTTCCAGGTAATACTCTTCCAACACCTTGAGAACCTAAGGAACCAACATGTCTAACTCTTTGAGTTGCTTTATGTCTTTGTTCTTTAACTCCAAATCTTTTTACTGGACCAGCAGTTCCTTTACCTTTTGTAACAGCAATTACATCAACAAATTGCCCTTCTTTAAATATTTCACTAGCTCTAATTTCTTTTCCTAAAACGCTCAATGCATAATTTAAAGCATCTTCAACTTTTCCACCAATTTCAATCTCAAAAACTTCTGGTTTTTTCTTTCTAATTCCTGCAAGCCATGGTTGAGTACAAACAATTATTCTAACTTTTTTAACTTTGCTTTTAACTACTTCTAACTTTTTAATTGCTTCATCATAATTGCTCTTGAATGTTGTTATTTTTCTTTTAATTTGTTTTGGTACATCTTCATCCTTTGCATATATGTCTAATATAGATTTATAACCTTTATTGGTTAATTCGTACAATCTAATTCCAATAACTTTTAATGGAGGAACTTCTATTACAGTTGCAGGAACAAAATATTCTTCTTCGATTTCTTTTTTCAAAACTTTCCTTTTTCTTAATTCAATAACATGAACCATACCAGCTTTATAACCAGCGAAGGCCAATGGAATTGCTTTATCGTATTGAGGATAGGTTTTAATAACTGGATAGATTCGTTTAGCTCTTTTCCTAGGCCAAAATGCTCTACTACCTGCTAATGGTTTTGAATCTTTTACCATAAATTTTTAAGTTTGATATATTTATTTTTTAATTAATTTTTTCATATCCTAACTCTTTTAATTTATTTTTAACTATTTCACTTTTTTTTGAACTCTTCATATTCTATTAAAGATACCTTATATCCCAATTCTCTTAATTTTCCAATATATTTTACATCACCAAGTTGGATTAATAAAGTTAAATTACTTAAACTCTTTAGTTTGTAACCTTTTGAAATTGCATATAGTGTTCTTGCAACAACTGTTTTTAGAGAAGATGAGAACATTGTTGGATTTCTTTCTATTTCTTTAGCAATTTCTTCTTGTGTGTATCCAAGTTGTTTAAAGAAGTCAACTTTAGCCTTCAGATACTTAAGACTATATCCAAATATTGATGGAAATACTTTAATAACTCTAGCAATATTCTTTACTCCCAAACTTTCCAAATATTTGATTTTTTCTTTCATAGTTTCAATATCTAATACAAGTATTTTCGGATTTATTTTAACAATTTTATTGATAGCATTATTTTCTAATCCTAAACTCTTAAGATATTGAACTCTTTTATCTATACTTTCAGCATCTAACATGAATAATGCGGGAAATTTCCTAGCAACTTCAGCAACTCCATATTTCTCTAAACCTAACTCCGAATTAAGATAGTGGATAGTAGAGACAATAGTTTTAAGAGATGAACTAGGAACTTTTTCATAAGGTAATTCAATACCAAACAAACTTTTAAATACATCTCTTTTTATTTCTGTCAATGAAATCTTCATAGATTCTGCATACTTTTCAATTTCTTCTGTGATTTGTAAAGCAATATTTATACTTTCTTCTTCGAATAATGCTCTCTCCAATCCTTTATATAATTTTATTAAGGTTACATTTATCATGTTTTATTATTAGAAAGTAATAAAAAATAAATTTTTTAATTTAGTTCGATCTTCCGATCTATGTTTCCACTCTCTATACTTTCTTTAAAAGCTAAATATTCCTCTAAAGATACTTTATATCCTAATCTTTTTAATTTTTCAATAAACTTTTCATCACTAGGATAAACTAACGAAGACACATCACTTAAACTTTTTATTTTATAACCTTTTAATCTTGCGTATTCTATTCTAGAAATAAATCTTTTTGGAGAATATGCTAATATTGCTGGATTTATTTCTATATATCTGACAATTTCTTCTAGTTTGAATCCTAAATTTTTCAAAAATTCTACCTTTTCATCTATGTAAACAATATCATATCCAAAAGCTTGCGGTAGTTTCTTGACAACGTTTTTAATATCTTTGATTCCTATACTTTTCAAATAATTAACTTTCTCCTCCATATAGCCAGTGCTTAATCGTAGAATATATGGCCATTTCTTGATGATCTCTACGATAGAATCTATTTCAATATTCAATATATTATAAAGGAAATATATTACATCAACAGTATTGGTTATAGAAGGTATTAGAGAGGGATATTTAAACTCAAATCCCAAAAGATGTTTCAAAACACTTTGCTTTAAATACCATCTTTTAAATTTATTGTCAATTTTTCCTATTAGATTGTCAATTTTTTCTGCAATTTCCAATGCTTTTTCTCTATTCTTCTCTTCAAATAATTTTTTATTCAATTCTCTCAATTCTCTGTATAACTTTATATCCTTTAGGTCTATCATTTATTATTAGAAAGTAATAAAAAATAAAAATTGATTTAATTATTTACTATTATATTCTGTTTTGCTGTTCGTCAACAAATCTTTTATGATTCTTTTCTTGAATTTCAAATATTCAGTAAGAGATACGTTATCTATCGATGGTTTTAAATTCCTTATAAAGTTTTCATCATCCTTAGGTTCAAGTAATCTGTATAAACCATCCAGTATTCTAGCGCCTCTTTCTTGATCTTTTAGTTGGTAAATCTTTTCAAGTTTTGTGAAATAATCTTTAGATTTTGCAAATTCAGTTCTTACGTAAAACTCTAATAGAGGAGAAGATAATATAATAGAAGCTTTTTCTGGTTGAGTTTTTATATATTTAACAATCTCTTTATCTTCAATTCCTAATTCCTTCTTCAGATATTTAAGTTTTCTTTCAATTGTTTCAGGTTTTTGATTAAATATATCAGGATTTCTTATGAACATTATTTTTATAATTTCATCATCTATCCCTAAATTTGTTTTCAAAAATTCATATACATCAGACATCCTACCATATCTAAGTCTACACATTTCTTTTGGATAATATACAAAAAGATATCCAATGATATCTCTATTAGCGATTCTTAATACGTAAAATAAAAAGTCTGTGATTGTTTTAAGTTCTTCTATATCTCCTCCTCTTCCTAAAACTTCTGGACACTCTTCTACAATTCTTCTGATATCTCCCTTATTTATTCCTAAATTTTCTAGATAGTTTACTATATTTTCAATTTCTTTAGGATCTAAAAAAAGAACTCTAGGATATTTTACAATAACCTCATGAATATTTACTCCTAATTCTGTTAGATATATTAGAATTTTGATAAAGTTAGCTCTATTAATACTTTTTCCTGATAAAGGAGGACATTTTTCAAAAAAAGTTTCGAGACTCTCTCCTAACAAATCTTCAGGAGTGAGAATAGCATACAATCCTTTCTCTAATTCTTTTTTATAATATACATCACTATTCATTTTATTAATCTACTACACTAAAAAATTTAAATTTTTCTAATCTGTCTTAAACAAACTTTTATCTCTTATATCCAATCTTTCTTAAAAATTCGTGTCTTTCTTTTTTATCTTCTTCTTTTTCAATTCCTAATGGGCTAAATCCATCAACAACTCCAATAATTCCTCTTCCTTGATCTGTTTCAGCAACTATTACTTGCAAAGGATTAGCTGTTGCAGCAAAAATTCTAACAACTTCTGGCACTTCTTTAATATATTTGAGAACATTTATTGGATAAGCATTTTTAATAAAAATTATAAAAGTATGGCCAGCACCAATAACTTTAGCATATTCAACTGCTAAGCTTACTAATTCTTCATCGTTTCCATCAAACCTTATTAATCTTTTTCCGCTAGCCTCGCAGAACGCAATTCCAAACTTAATGTTTGGCAAAGAGTTCATTAGAGCTTCATACAAATCTTCTACAGTTTTTATGAAATGTGCTTGACCAATTATTACATTACAATCTTTTGGAATATCTATTTGAATAACTTCAAATTTTTTAACATTCTTCATAAATTAAATTAAGATTAAACTTAATTAAATATTTTATACATGAATTCGAAAAACATAGAAAAAATCATAACTATTAGCGAAGTTAAGGATCCAAAAATTAGCATTATAATACCAACACTAAACGAAGAAAAATATTTAGAAAATACCTTACTCTCTCTTAAATATCAAAATTTCAAACATCCATACGAAATAATAGTTAGTGATGGAAAAAGTAAAGACAAAACTATAAAAATAGCAAAAAAATACGCAAACAAAATAGTTATTTGCAAAAAAAGAGGAATTGCTGTTGGAAGAAATTGTGGTGCATTAGTTTCAAAAGGAAAATACTTAGTTTTTTTGGATGCAGATACAATGCTTTTACCAAATGCTCTTTCCGAAATTTATAAAGAAATAAAGAAAAAAGATGTCGCGCTAGTATCTTTTCCCATAGTCTTTTATAAAGCAGATATGATTAATTTCTTCTATTCATTAGTTTATAATTCATTTGCATCTTTAACATCTAAAACAAAAAATCCACAAATAGCAGGAATGTTAATGGCAGTTAAAAGGAAAGATTTCTTTAAAATAGGTGGATTTAATGAAGAACTAAAGATATTAGAAGATTATGATTTATCAAAAAGAATTGCAAAATTAGGAAAAGTAAGTATAGTAACGAATTCTGTTGCAATATCTTCTGCGAGAAGAATAGATAAATGGGGCAAATTTAAATCTGCAATAGTATACCCATCGCTTTATTTAAGTTATTTAATAACAAAAAAAGATATTGGAAGTAAAATTTATAAACCAATAAGATAATTATGCTTCCTAAGGTTTGGGATAAGAGTATAGAAGAAAAAGCAATAGAAATTTGGCAAAAAGAAAAGCCAAAATATCCAGAGGGCAAAAAAACGATAATTATCGATACTCCTCCACCATATCCAGCGCCTTTTTGGCATATAGGTGCTGCATTAAGCTATTCTTTGCAAGATATAATTGCTAGAATTTTCAGAATGCTTGGGTATAATGTTATTTATCCAATGGGATATGATAAAAATGGAATACCTGTTGAATGGTATGTAGAAAAATACGAAGGAATAAAAATTGAAAATGTAGGAAGGGAAAAATTTATAGAAATATGTAGAACAGCTTTGGATAAGTATGTAGAAAGAATGAAAAACATTTTAAAAAGATTTTTAGTTTCTTCAGATTTAGAAAATCCATATTATACGGATAGCGAAGAATATAGAGCATTAACTCAAAAAACTTTTATCGAATTGTTTAAGAGAGGTTTAATATATGAAGATTTTAGACCAAATACTTATTGTCCTCGTTGCAAAACAACAATAGCATTAAGCGAAATTGAAAGAGAAGAAAGAGAAACAAAACTTTATTACATAAAATTCAAAGTAAAAGAAACTAATGAAGATTTAATTATAGCGACAACCAGACCAGAATTATTAGAAGCTTGTAGATTAATAGCATTCAATCCAAAAGATAAAAGATATAAAAAATTAAAAGGCAAGCATGCAATAGTTCCTATCTTTAACTTAGAAGTTCCAATAATAACGAGAAAAGAAATAGATGTGAATTTTGGTAGCGGAATAATGATGGTTTGTTCTTATGGAGATTTAGATGATGTTAAAATTCTGAACGAAGAAAAAATAGAACCAAAAATAATTATTGATGAAAGCGGAAAATATTTAGGAGAAAAGTATAGAGGGAAAACATTGAAAGAAGTTAGAGAGTTAATTGTTGAAGAATTAAAATCTCAAAACTTAATAGTAAAAGAAGAAGTTATTACTCAAAACCTGCCAGTACATGATAAATGTAGAACTCCTATAGAAATTATCCCAATGAAAGAATATTATTTGAAGCAAGTAGAGTTTAAAGACGAAATTCTAAAAATCGCAAAAAAGTTGAAATTCTATCCTAAGGAACATAAAAAAAGATTAATAAGCTGGATAAAATCAATAACTATAGATTGGCCAATTTCTAGAAGAAGATATTATGCAACAGAAATTCCTTTATGGTATTGTAAAAATTGTGGCAATGTTTTTTATTTTGAAGATGGAAAATATCATCAACCATGGAAAGAAAAAATAAATGTTAAGTGTAATAAATGTGGCAATAATGAATGGATTGGTGAAGAAAGAACTTTGGATACTTGGTTCGATAGCTCAATAACAATATTATATTTAACAAAATATGGAACTCCTGAATTCGAAAAATTATTTTCTTCCATAAAACTTAGACCTCAAGGCTATGACATAATAAGAACATGGTTATATTATACTTTGTTAAGAGTTTATCAATTAGTTCAAAAACCAGCTTTTGAAATTGTAGTTATTAATGGTATGGGCTTAGATGCTCAAGGTAGAAAAATGAGTAAGAGCTTAGGAAATGTTATTTATCCAGAAGAAATTTTTGAAGAAATAGGTGCTGAACCAGCAAGATTTTGGCTTGCGATGGAAATTAACTTAGGTAATGATTATAGAATCGATAAACAAAAAATATTGGGTGCAAGAGCATTTTTAACAAAACTAATAAATCTTGCTAACTTTGTTTCTCAATTCAAATACAATTTAGAAATTATTGATAAAGCAAGCGATAGATGGATAGTTAGTTTATTAATGAAAATTAAGAAAGAAGTAATAAATCATTATAAAAAATTAGAGATTTCTGAAGCTACAAGAAAAATTTATAATTTTGTTTGGGATATTTTTGCATCACATTATGTTGAAATGGTTAAAAAAAGAGCTTATAGAAATGATGAATCTGCAAAATATACCTTACATTTTGTTTTTAAAGAAATTTTGAAATTACTAGCACCAATAATTCCAGCAACTTGTGATATAATTTATAGAGAACTTTATGGAAAAAGTATTTTAGATGAAACTTTTGGAAAAATTAATAAAAAACTTATAGATGAAAATCTTTTAGCAAAAACAGAAAAATTATTAGAATTTAATTCATACATTTGGAAAAAGAAGAAAGAATTAAATCTGAGCTTAAAAGATAGCATAGAAGAAAAAGTACCAGAAGAATTAAAGGAATTTGAAGAAGATCTAAAGGAAATGCATAACCTTATTTATTAGATTTCTTTTCTTTTGTTTGGTAATATTTGTAAAGAATTAATATTGCAACGAAATATGCTAGTGCTAAAGAAGGCGAAAATGCAAAAACAGTAGGTAAAATTATTTGTGCTGTCTGAAGATTTGGTAATAAAGGCAACAAGGCAAGTATTAAGAAAAGAACCGAAAAATTCATTAAAGTCTTTATAAGTTCATCATCTTCTATTTTTCTTTTTTTGTTTTCTTGAAAATTATTAATAATTTCTTGTATTTCATCTTTTTTTCTTTTTACCATAAATAAAAATTTAACTTTTCATCTAAATATTTTATTATATCCCCCGGTAGCTCAGCGGTGGAGCGCCCGGCTGTAGAACCTTGCATAAGCAAGGGGAGCAGCCAGCGCTCCCACACGGTTTTAGGATTTAATGACTGGAAGAAACCGGGAGGGCGTGGGTTCGAATCCCACCCGGGGGATACTTTATTTTTACTTTATCTTTCCTGATATTTTTGCATATAACAAAAAATTAAGTATATATAGCGGACTTGATAAATTAATTATTTTAGAGAGAATGAAATATGGTAGAGAACATTAAAAATAAAAACGGTCCAAAAGTATACCTTAAGAATTTTGTACTTATTTTTATTATCATCCTCCTATTTATAGCAACAGAATTTTCTTTTAATTATCTTTTCAACAGCGAAGTATATAAAGAATACTCTAAATATGCTTTTATTGTTTTTGTTTCTGTAATTTGGATTTTTGCATCGCGAGTAATTGCTGAATTCCTTTATAGAAGATCCAAAGTAGAGAACGAAAAACTTGCATTGAAAATCAGAACTCTCGTTCACTATGTTTCAATTTTCTTTCTCATTCTTTTCATCTTGTATCAAATAGGTGTAGATCCATCATTATTAATAGCTTCTGGTGCTTTTGGAGGATTAATAATAGGTTTAGCAGCTCAACCAATATTACAAAACTTTTTTGCTGGCTTAATTATTCTTGGAGGTAGAATTATTGAACCTGGAGATGAAATAAGAATAGTAACTCCTCAAATTCCTTATCAAACTATATTTTTACCACCATACAAAGTATTTTCTAGAGATTTTCTTCATATTGGCTATAGGGGAACTGTAATTGAAGTTGGAATATTTTATTCGAAAATATTATTAGAATCTGGAGAATTGTTAATAGTTCAAAATTATACAATTCTTTCTTCCGGTATTATTAATTATACAAAATCAACAAGCGATGAAAATGTATATAAAAAACTAAAAATAAGGTTCGAATTTGATCAAAGAGTTCAACCAGAAGAAGTGTTCAGATTTCTCAAAAAAATATTGAAAAACAAAGGAGACTTAGAGTATTATATCGAAGAAGTTAGTGACAAAGGTTATTATATAGTTTGTATAGAAGGTAAGATAGACGAAAACAAATACAAATATATAAAATCAGACATATTAAAAAAGCTTATCGAGTTTAATAGTAAAAAGATTGATGAAATTAAAGAAAGAGAAAAGATGATAGAAATAAAAGTTAAAGAAAAATTAGAAGCAAATGCTACTAAAACTACTCCAACTGACGAAATTAAAGGAAAAGATGTTGTTGAAGGCACATCAACTGAAAACCAAAAATAATTAATTTCATTAAATTTTTATGTTTGAAAATGTTAAAGATTTATTAAGACAACGATTAGATATATATAGATACAATAAAGAACTGTTAGAGTATGTTTCTCAACTTTTAAATATTCTTTCTGCAAATGGAACAGAAAAAGATTTTAAAAAAGCTATAGAAGTATTTACATCAAAAGAATATGAAGAGTTTGTTAAAATTTGTTGGTATAGTAGAGAAACTATATCTACAGTTTCTAGCCTAATTGTTGAATTAATTTTAGATTTAAACTTAGTAGATACTCAATATCTAAAGAATGCTTTGAAAGCAATTTCTATTTATTGTGTAAAAAATCTATAATTTCTTCTACTTTAACTCTTACTTGCTGCTTAGTATTTCTATCTCTAATTGTTACAGTATTATCTTGCAAAGTTTGATAGTCTATGGTAATGCAATAAGGAATTCCTATTTCATCTGCTCTTGCATAAAGTTTACCAATAGAATCGCTCATATCGAAAATTACATCCTCATTTAAATGTTTTTTCAAAAATTCATAAACTTCTTTTGCTTTATTTACGATTTCTTCCTTATTTCTTACTAGCGGAAACACAGCAACTAAATATGGAGCAACTTCTTTTGGTAAATCTA
>JAWBAC010000009.1:0-16091 GCA_038997355.1 Candidatus Aenigmatarchaeota archaeon
ATTGCTTTAATTTTTGATGGAGAAAATAGAGGAAGTATTGGAGAAATAGAGGAAATAACTCCCTCTGGTTTTAATAAGAAAAGTTTAGTAAGAATTAAAAAAGAAAACGAAAAGATAACTACTATAAGAGATTATGTTATAGTTGTTGGGGAAGAAAAACCTTTAATAACAGTTTAATATAAAAAATTATGAATCCTAAAAAATTAGAAAATCCAATGAGAAAAAAGATATTTTTGGAAAAGGTAGTTATAAATATAGGTTGTGGTGGAGATTTGGAAAAAATAGAAAGAGCAAAAAAACTCTTACAAAGCATGTTTACTAATAGAAAACCTGCTATTACTTATTCTGTAAAAAGATCTACCTTTGGTGTGCCAAAAGGAAGACCAATAGGAGTTATGGTCACTTTAAGAGGGAAAGAAGCAGAAGAATTTGCAAAAAAAGTTTTTAAAGCATATAATTATAAAATTCCTTCTAGAGTTTTTGATGATTATGGCAATTTTAGTTTAGGTATTGCAAAATACATAGACCTAGGTTATAAATACGATCATACAATTGGTTTATTGGGTATGGATGTTTGTTTTTCTTTAAGAAGACCTGGCTATAGATTAAAGGACGGAACAATTTCTAGAAAACAAAGAGTTACAAAGGAAGAAGCAATAAATTTTGTAAAAGAACATTTTGGAGTTGAAGTTGTTTAATCGAGTATTTAAATTTTTCTAATAGATATTTTTATGTTCTTCGAAGAAGAAATAATAAAAGAGGAAATAGCCGGAATAGTAAATGCTTTCTTAATGCTTAAAATAAGAAACGAAGGAACAAAAGTTTACGATACAATATCTAAAAACTTACCAAATGTAATAAGTATAGCAATGGAAAAAGGATTTATAGAAGAAGAAGATGCGTTAAAAATATTTGGATTTGTTGCTTATTAAATTATGGATCCAGCATTAAGAACTAGCTTTCAACCAAAAAAGAAAAGAGCATGTGGAAAAGAAAACTATAGATGTAGGAAGTGCAACACAACTAAAGGAGTAATAAGGAAATATGGCATTTTACTTTGCAGAAAATGTTTTAGAGAAGAGGCAAAAAGATTAGGATTTGTAAGATATAACTAATCCTCTATTATTACTTTTTTCATTAGAGCTAAACCATTTAAACCTTCTCTAAATCTGACTAATACTCTTCCTTTATTTCCATGCAATCTAATTACTTTTCCTATTTTTATTTTTCCATTAATTTCTAAGATTACTTTTTTTCCTAAGAGTTTTTTGGCTTCTTCTCTACTGTTTATTCCATCTACTTCTACTATTACTTGGTTCCAGTTTTTGTTACGATTGCTTAATCTGAAATTTAATATTACACCTTCCATATCTATATATTAATAAATTTAAGTTTTATTTTCTTTTTGTAGCTCTTCTAAAACTTTTCCAACATCTCTTATCATTAATCTAACATCCTCTCTCAGCTTATAAACTTCATCAAAATCAATTTTATTTATTTTTCCTTCTAAAATTAGTGAATGAATTTCTTCAATTCTATTTAATACGTTCAAATACATACTAGATATATAGCCTTTCTTAATGAAACTTTCTTTGAAAACTTCTACTAAATTATTTTCATCGAAAGGTATGTTTAAAGTTTTTAAAGCTCTTCTCATTAATTCTCTAGAAACTTCTCTAGTTCTTATTGCTATGCTTTCAATCTTTCTTATTTCTAATACGCTTAATAATAATATCATCTTTTCTACAAACTTTTGTGCTCTTTCAATCCAAAGATCCACTTCTTCGCCTTTAATTTCTTTTATTTCTTGATGTTCTATTTTCTTTCTTAATTCTACAATCTCTTTAATCCATTCTGCATATTCTGGTTCTACAAGATTTCTATCTACTAACTCTTTTTTAAATTCTTCATAAAGTTTTGATGGCGAAGGAGGTGCTTTATCTAAAAACATTAAAACAGCTTGTGCAGAGTTTACAATTGCATAATAACAATCTTCTGCAATTTGTAATAATTTTACTGATTTTGCTCTTAAAATTTTCTTAGGAGCGTCTTCTATATACTTTTCTATTGCTTCTCTTGTTTTTGGAATTCTTCCACTAAGCCATAAATATCTGAAAGTTCTAAATGTTCCATCATCTACAACAGCTAAACCATTTTTAATAAAATTATATACTATTGGATTTCCATTTCTTACATAATCCCAAAATTCTGTTAATTTGTAAGAGGGTTGCAAAGAAATCAGATTAACTATCTTTTCTTCTCCGCTAATATTATCTTTTATTTTTACTCTTGCCTCATCTATAGATTTTGCTATTTTTTCTAATTCTTTATCTATTTCATCTAAAAAATTGTCTAACATTCCAAATTTTAGCTCGCTACCACATCTTGGGCAAGTTTTTATTTTGTCTTCTGGATCTATTACATGTTCAAAATCTTTTTCACAATGCTTTACTATTGTATCATCAACAATTATTAAAATATCTATATCACTTCTTTCTGTAAATTCTCCAGTTACTGTAGAGCCAAAAACAACAACACTTTTAATTAAATCTTTAAATTTTTCCTTAGCTAATCTTCCAAATTTTCTAGCAATTTCTATTCTTGTTTCTCTAGTTAGAGTCATAATTTAGAAAATTTTTCTAAAAATTTTTCAGTTATTTTTAGAGCTTTATCTATATGAGAAGCGTCAACTTCTTTTATTTCTTTGTGTTCGATTTTTTTCCATAGAGAATTTATTTCTAAATAATCATCTAAATAATCTTTTTCTATTATTTTTTCTTCTATCATTTTTTCTAAAAATTCTGGAATGTTTTTTGGATCTGGAATTTTTTGATATTTTTTCATTATGTAAGATTGGAGAATATCTGTTACACAATATCTTAGCTCAAATATTAAGCTTTTTAAATCATCTTTTACTTTTTCAAATCTTATTAAAGCGGCTCTTTTCTTTAATTCTATTGCTTCTTCGCTTGGCATTATTAATCCTAAGTTTAACATTCTTTGCGAAGGTCTTAAAAAGCCAGAATCATATACTATTAAGCTGTATCTCAAAAAGTTTACTAATTCTGGGCTTCCTTTTGCTATTAAATTCCAAAAATCTGTAATTTTAGTAACTTGAACATGTAAGCCAAATTCTTCACCTAATATTCTTATTTTAAGCGAAGCGTTTTCAATATCTTCGGAAGTTTTAAGAGAGGTGTCATCAATTATAACCCAAACATCTATATCGCTATGTTCTTTCATTTTTCCTTTTGCTGCAGAGCCAAAAATACTTATAGATTTTATTAAGTTACCGTATTCGTTTATGAGTCTTTTTGCATAGTTTATGACTTTTGGTAAAACAATTTCTTTTAATTGCTTTTTTTGTTCTTGTGTTTTTATTTCTAAATCTTCTAATTGCTTTTCTAAATCTTCTATACTCATAAATAATTATCGATAAAATATTATTATGCAATTAGTTCTTTTATCAAAACCAATAGAAAAAGAAGAGGAAATAGAGAAAGAAGTAGATGTTATAATTATTGGTGGAGGTGCTGCTGGATATTCTGCTGCATTATATTCTGCTAGATATGGTTTAAAAACATTAGTAATAACTAGGGATGTAGGAGGATTAATGAATGAAGCTTCTATAGTTGAAGATTATCCAGCAATTTATTCTATTAAAGGTTCTGAATTGGGTTTAAGATTTAAAGAGCATGCAGAAATGTTTGGGGCGAAAACATTAATAGATGAAGTTGTAGATATAAAAACTGAAAATGAAAGTTTTTTAGTAATAACTGCTGGAAAACAAGAAATAAAGAGTAAAGTAATAATATTTGCAACTGGCTCTAAAAGAAGAAAATTAGGAGTGCCTGGAGAAAATTTGAATGGAGTAAGTTATTGTGCAGAATGTGATGCATTGTTTTTTAAAGATAAAATTGTTGGTGTTGTTGGTGGTGGAAATTCTGCATTTCATGATGCATTAGTTTTGGCTCAACATGCGAAAAAAGTTTATATAATTCATAGGAGAGATGAATTTAGAGCTGATGCTATATTAATAAATTCTGCAAAACAAAATCCGAAAATAGAAATTTTAACTAATAAAGTTGTAAAAGAAATAAGAGGTAATAAAAAAGTTGAAGAAGTTGTCTTAGAAGATGTAAAAACTAAAGAGACTATAAACTTAAAATTAGATGGATTGTTTGTTGCAATAGGTTTAGATCCAAACTCTGAGTTAGCTAAAAAAATTGGAGTTCAAACTAATGAAAGAGGGGAAATAATTGTTGATGAAGGTATGAGAACAAACATTAAAGGAGTGTTTGCTGCTGGCGATGTTACAAATGCTTGCGAAGGATTCAAACAAATAGTAACTGCTGCAGCTCAAGGTTCTATTGCTGCTTATAATGCATTTAAGTATATAAAGTATGGAATATGGAAATGAAGAGAAGAAAATTTTAGAAAAATTGAAAGAAGTAGTAGACCCAGAAATAAATTTTGATATTGTTTCTTTAGGTTTAATAGAAGAAATAAAAATCGAAAATAATAAAGTTTATATAAAAATGATTCCAACTACACCTTTCTGCCCCTATTTACCAATGCTTGTTGAAATGATAGAGGAAAAATTAAAAGAAATAGGATATGAAAGTGAAGTAGAAATAGATTTTGATAAAGTTTGGAGCTTAGATATGGCTAGTGAAGAAGTAAAAAAAGAATTAGGATTAATCTAATTTTCGCTACTTTCTTTTATTTTTTCTGCAAAAGTAGCTTCTGGTATTGCTCCTTCAAACTCTTCTACAATTTTTGAATTTTTCATTATAACTGTTTTAGGTACTGCATATACATAATGTTTTTGTGCTAAATCTGAAAACATTTCACTCATTACTATAACACTTCTAATTCTATTGTTTAGAAATGCAAATTTTGTTGATGGATGTGTCATTAAAGGACAATATGGGCAAGATGCTGTTACAAACACAAAAACATCTAAATCTGAATTTACTTTTGCTATGGCTTTCGCAACATTATTATTTACTACAACTTCGTTTTTTGATATCATTTCTAATGCATCTAAAAACACTGGAAACTCCATACCTAATGGAAAACCTAAAAATATGATGTTTGGTTTAGATTTGAAAAATATTATTGGGCCAAGTTGATTCTCATCGAAAAGAAGGTTATTACTCTCTATAACTTCTTTACCTTTTTCAGAGTAAGCATCTACAAACTCTATTTCTAAATTTTCATTTAACTTAGAGATTTCTTTTAATAAACCTTCGGTTATTTCAGATGCTTCTTCATTATTTTTGTAGTCTAAAATTACAACTAAACTTACTTTGTTTGTTAATTTTCTATCTAGAATTTCTTTTATTTCTTTCTTTTCCCTTTCTGATAAAAGTTCCGAATGATGATGCCTGTGCATTATATTATTTTTACTAACTATTATTTATACTTTTATATACCTAAAAACATAAGAACTTTTGTGTAATAGTTTGTATATATAAGGATTGTTGATAAGATTATACTTCCCATTAAATAACTTCTGTTAACATTAGAAAATATTGTAATTAAGCCTAGAGAGGTTGAAATAAAAAGAAGCAGTAAACCAATAAAACCACTATAAACAAAAACAATAGCGATAATAATACTTAATACCAAA
Organism: Candidatus Aenigmatarchaeota archaeon; assembly: GCA_038997355.1. GTDB lineage: Archaea > Aenigmatarchaeota > Aenigmatarchaeia > CG10238-14 > SpSt-28 > JAHLMO01. The sequence goes on from JAWBAC010000009.1 coordinate 5,636, forward strand.
ACATTTAATACTTTAAAGTTTATTAGTTTCAACAAGTTCATAATACTCTTATAAGAAAAAATGAATAACATTGATGCAAAAAAAGAAGAAATTAAAAAAATTGAAATAAAAAGAACAAAAATTTCGTAAGTAACATTTCCTAATACTTTTTCTAAGTATACACTTAATCCACTTCTCGGATTTTCAATAGTAAAGAGAGAAGTTGTTGAGAATATTTCGTTTGAGAAAAAGGATGCTGAAGAGGAAAATATGAACAATCTATCGTTAAGTATTGGTTGAAATAAAAGCAATATTTGAGCTACGCTTAAAGATGGTAACAAGCCAGAAAAAATTCCTACAAATAAAGAAAGTAAAATTCCTATCAATATTTCCTTTTTACTTAATTTAATTTTTACATCTTTTTCTTGATATTCCAAGAAATTTTGTTTTTGAAATAAGTTTATGATTATTTGTGTACAAGCAAAAAATCCGCTAAAAATTGCTAATATAGCTTTATTAAAGTCTATAATGTTAAAAGCATAAATTCCAAATATGCCAGAGAGAATAAATATAAAAAAGCTTTTTAATTTGTTTTCTTCAAAAAAGAAAATAGTGTATAGAGCAATTATTAAAATTAAACCTATGTATCTTTCTAAAGAAGATATAAAAGTTGAAATGTAGGAATGTAAAAAAAGAATGAAAAATGAAGTGATGGGTATTGAAATAGAAGCAGCCAATATAAAAATTTTAAGAGCTTCTAAGAGTAATCCTTCTTTTGCTAATCTTTGAGATGGTAAAGTAGATAATGATAATTCTTCTGGTGGCGAAGATAAATAATAGCTTGAAATTGCATTACCATAGTTTTGTGATATTGCAAAAGAAATCAAAAAAGATATTAAAAATATTTCATTAAAAGAAATCAATGGAATTAATAATGGTATTAATAGATTTTGATGGAGTGCAGGTATTAATCCAGAAACAAAGCCAACAAAACTACCTAAAAAAGAGCTGAGTAATATTTCATTTATCATTTTTCTATTATAAGATTTTTTGGATTTTGCAATATTATTTGAAGATTTCCTTTATATTCTGAAAGTATTCCGATAACTTTAATCGATTGATTTATTTTTATAGAATTCTTTATTTCTTTGTAAACGCTTGGAAAAATAACTATAGTTAAATTTTTGTAATTATCTGAAATTGTAATGTAATTAACTTTTTCTCTTTCAACAATGTTTATTATTTTACCTCTTACTGAAATTTTTTGACCAAGAAAGTTTGCTGTAATATTGCTGACAGAAAGCTCTGGTAGTTTTAGAAAGTAAGCGATGTAGATAAGCAACAGAAAACCAAAAAGAAAAGAAATAGAGGAAAATAATAATATTGCATTTTCAAAATTCATAAAATTTTATGATTTAATTTTTGGAAATATTTTATAAGGGCCGGTAGCTCAGAGGAAGAGCGCCCGCTTGGCATGCGGGAGGCCGCGGGTTCAAATCCCGCCCGGTCCAAAAATTATTTAATGATTTCTGCAAAAATTTCTGCCATATCAAAATCTAGCTTATTTTTCTCTGTAGTTCCAAATTCAATTTCTGAATTTGTTTCTTTTTCTATTATCGACTTATTCTTTTCAATAAGTTTTTTAATTTCTTCGTTATTAACATTTAAAACTATTTTAACTTTTTGATGAACTTCTAAATTTTCCTTCTTTCTAAATTCTTGAATACTTCTAACAATTTCTCTTATCATACCTTCTTCTTTTAATTTCTTCGTTATTTCTTTGTTTAGATAAACAATATAATCTTCTGTTTCTACTTTTTCAAACTTTTCATTTGCTAAGAATTCTTTTGTAAATGTTACTTTTTTAACATTAGTTAATAGAGTAATTATTCTTTTAGCTTTTTCTGCTTGAAGTATTTCATCTTTTTTGGCTACGATTACAACTTCACTTAATGGTTGTCTTATTTTTATGTTTGCTTTGTTTCTTGCTTCTAAAACGTCTTCAGCAATTTTTCTTGCTATTTCAACACTTTTAATTAATTCTTCTTTTATTAAGCTTTTCTTATATTTTGGATAATCTTCTAAATGTACACTTTCAAATTCTTTAACGAATTTTAATTTTTGATAATAATATTCCGCTAAAAATGGCATCATAGGAGCTAATAAAACTAATAATTTCTTTGCTATGTAGTTTAAGGTATAGAAAGCAGCAAGCTTATCTTTTCCTTCGTAATTTGGCCAAACCCTATCTCTTATTAATTTTATGTAAAATCTTGAAACTTCTTCTACTATGAAATCTATTATCTTTTTGTTAGATACAAAAAAGTTAAAGTTCATGTTTTCTTCTTCAATTTCTTTTAATAATAAATTGAGTTTAGAAATTATGTATTTATCTTCAATCTTTAAACCTCTTTTTTCACCTTTATCTGTTACATATGTATTAATAAATTCGAAAACATTCCTTATAATATTAATTTTTCTAGCCAATTCTTCAACTTCTTCCCAATTAAAGTAATAATCTTCCCAGGGGGCACCAATTAAGAAATAAGCTCTTAATACATCTCTTCCATATTTTTCAATAACTTCTTCTGGTTGAACGATATTTCCTAAGCTTTTGCTCATTTTTCTTCCATGTGCATCTAATACAAAGCCATGCATCATTATTCTTCTGAAAACTGTTTTTCCAAAGGCTAAAGTCGAAATTATATGTTGAGAATTCCACCAACCTCTTATTTGATCAGGACCTTCTATTTCTAAATCAGCAACTATTTTCTTTTTGTTTCTTAAATAATCCATAGAAGCCCATGGAACTACTCCACTATCAAACCAAACATCAAAAATATCTTTAATTCTTCTCATTGTTCCGCCACATTTGCAAGTAAATGTTACTTCATCAATATATGGTTTGTGCAAATCTGGTAAATTCAAATCTTTTGCACTTTCTAATACCTTTACTTTTCCACATTTTTCGCAAATCCACATTGGAATAGGAATTCCCCAATATCTTTGTCTAGAGAAAGGCCAATCACTTAAATTATTTATCCAATCTCTCATTCTGTATTTTGCAAATTCTGGTTTCCAAAATATTTTTTCGTTTTCTTCTTTTAATTTTTCTCTGAAATCTTTAACTTTTATAAACCATTGCTCTATCGCATTAATAAATAAGGGAGTTTCACATCTCCAACATTTTGGATAAGCGTGGACTATAGTTTCATATTTTAATAATGCATTTCTTTCCTTTAGTATTTCTATAATTTTTTCGTTAGCTTCAAAAATTAACAAACCTTTAAGAAAATCTATATTAAATGTTCCATCAAAATTTACATGATTTACAATTGGTAAATTATATTTTAATCCAACTTCATAATCTTCAAAACCATGAGAAGGTGCTGAGTGAACTAATCCAGTACCTTCTTGTAAGTTTACATATTCTTTACTTAAAACTACTTTATAGATATTTTGATATCTTTCTCTCAATTTTACCAAATCTTCAAATGGATGTTCATATTCTAAGTTTTCTAATTCTTTTCCTAAAAACTTTTCTAATATTTCATAATTGTTCCACTTTAGTTTTTCTGTTATTGTTTGAAGTAATGCTTCTGCAACAATATAAACTTCATTGTTTACTTTTACTTTTACATAATATGCCTCTGGATTAACCATTACAGCTACATTATCTACTAAAGTCCATGGTGTTGTAGTCCAAATCAATAAATATTCGTTTTCTTTACCTTTTACTTTAAATCTTACATATATAGAAGGATCTTTTCTATCTTCGTATTCAACTTCGTTATAAGATACTACAGTTTCACATTTTGGACAAACATGTACTGGATACAAACCTTTGTATACCAAACCTTTTTTATAAATTTTTGAAAAAACATACCAAGCGTTTTCAATGTATTCATTTCTTAAAGTTAAATATGCGTTTTCAAAATCCATCCAAACACCCAAATTTTTGAATTGCTTATTCATTTCTTCTATATTTTCTGTTGCAAATTTTTTACATTCTTGAATGAATTTTTCAACCCCAAAATTTTCTATATCTTTTTTTGTTTTAAAGTTATATAATTTTTCAACTTTTATTTCTATTGGAACTCCATGAGTATCATAACCTGCTTGATCGTGAACATCGAATCCTTTCATTCTGAAATATCTTATTAAGAAATCTTTCCAAATTTTATTAAGTGCTGTTCCTAGATGAATTCTTCCAGTAGGATATGGGGGACCATCAATAAAGAAGAATTTTTTCTTTCCTACGTTTTTTTGCTTTACTTTTTGATATGTTTTGTTTTCTTCCCAAAAAGTTAGAATTTGCTCTTCAATTTCTTTTACATTCTTCATTAAAAATTTTTAGAAGAAAAAAATAAAAATCGTTTCCAAAATATATACTGAAGTAAATAATATTATTATGGTTTTTGGTTTCTTTAAGAAAAAAGAAGAGAAAGATGAAATAAGTTTAGAAAAGCTTGATTTGACTCCAGAAAGAAAAGAATCTTCTTCGCAATCAATTGAATTACCAAGTATTTCTTCTCAACAAACTACCGTTAGACAAGAAACTCAAATAGATAAATTTTCTTTAATAGAATCTAAGCTAGAAAATTTAAGGATTTATTTAGAAATGATAAATTCTAAGTTAGATAGATTAGAAGCTTTATTAAAATCTAAAGGATTAATTTAGTCCTTAAATAATTTTGTATTAGTATATTTAATGGCAAAAACAAGAATTTCCTTAGAAGAATATAAAAAAGCTTTTAGAGAGGTTTATGTTGAAAAGCAAAAAGAAGGATTTAAGTTTCATTTGATGGCTTACTTATTTGTTAATGTGGCATTGATAATCTATAATCTCTATTTTTATTCTAGCTATATTTGGTTTCAATATCCATTAATATTTTGGGGAATAGGTTTAATGTTTCATTATTTAGGAGTTAGTAGATCTTTAAATTCTGTTTTAGAGCTAGAAAAAAGAGCAGAAGAAAAATTAAAGAAGAAATAATTTTGGGGCCGCTGGGATTTGAACCCAGGCTACTGGCACCCGAAACCAGCGTCCTTCCAAGCTAGACTACGGCCCCATAAATTGAAAATCTAATAATTAATTATGATGAAGCCGGTATTATCTGAGCTATGATGAGGAAGGTTTCGCCTGATTAACTTTCAATCTCTTTATAATCAATTTTTAAATCTTTCAATATTTTTTGATTTAGTAAGTTTTCATCACCAACAATTTTCTTAACTTTTTCTGCAATCTTTGGGCCTAAAATTATTGAAAGAGTTGCTAAAGGAATTTTTCTTAATTGTTCTATTGTTTTTATTCCATGATTGTATAATTTTCTTGCTCTTACTTTTCCAATTCCTTCAATTCTTATTAATGGTATTAATTCTTCTTTTATTCCGTATTTTGTTCTAATTCTTAACTTCTTTATTTTTTTCAAAATATTCATTTTTCCTAATAAAAGAGCTAATTCATGTAAACTATAGAGCATCCAATCAGCAATTTCTATAATTCCTCTTAATTCGCCAGGAGTAACTTTAAACTCTTTTAATATTTCATCTTCACTTTTTTCATTAATCCATGCATCCAAAATTAATGCAAGCTTAAAAGATGGCAAATAAAATTCGAAATCTAAATCAAATTCGTTTGGTAAATCTATTAAAAATTGATTTAGATTCGAATAATAAAAGCTTAAAATTTTTTCGTATTCTTTTTCTCTAACATTAACTAAGTATTTCATTTCTGTTGTGCAGCCAATTAATTGAAATATTAAAACTTCTTTTGTTTGTTCGTTTATTTTTTCTATTCCATCTATTAATATTTTTGCACTTAGAGGATCGATGTATAATTCGCTAACTCTTTTTCCAATTCTTGTAGCTTTTAATTTTTTATTTTCTTCTTCGATAAAATTCCAAGATTTTAGCATTTGTAAAATTTCTTTCGATTTTGATTCTAAAAATCTTTTGTTTTTTGTTTGATGATAAAAGAATGAAGATTTTAAAAAGTTAATTAACTCTTTTTCTTCTCTTACAAAATTCGAAGAAATTAGTGAAAGAATTTGAGATCTTAAAATAACTTCGTTGCCTATTTTTGAAATTATTTCTTCTAATTTTCCAAAAACATATCTTTCGAAAAGCATTTTTGCTTCTGCTTCTGTTTTTGCATATAATAATCCAATACCAAAATTATCGTATGGAATTCTTCCAGCTCTTCCTATCATTTGCTTATATTCTATGTTAGATATGTAATCTTTTTTTATTCCATCAAATCTTTTATAATTAGCTATTAATACACAAAAACTTGGTAAGTTTAGGCCCATGGATAATGTTGTTGTTGAAACTAAAACTTTTAATTTTCTTTCTCTAAATAAATCTTCAATAATTTTTCTTTGCTTATATAATAAGCCTGCATGATGAAATGCAATACCAAATTTAATTAATTCAGCAAGCTTTTTACATTGTTCTGTTGGACTTTCTAATACATTTAATATTTCTTTTGAATAATTAGCTAAACTTTCTGTAACATAATCTTTTGTTATTTCTTTTAATCTGTTTGCTAAACTTTCTGCCTCTTTTCGAGTGGAAGTAAAAATTAATATTTGTTTTCCTTTATCTAAAATTGTTTTTACTAAACCTTCTATTCCAGAACTTTTTAGCTTTATTTTTTTAAAATTGTTTAAATAAATGTAATTATTTAGCAGCACGCCTTCATAGAGTTTTATTGGTCTAAAATCTGTTTTATAAAAATTACAATTTAACCAATTTGCTAATTCTTCTACATTTTCTATTGTTGCACTTAATCCAACTATTCTTGAATTAGTTAATTTTTTTAATTTCATTATTAGAAATTCTAAGGTTGGTCCTCTATGAAAATCGTTTATCATATGAATTTCATCTATTACTATTAATCCAACTTGTTTTATCCAAAAAGCTTCATGCCTTATTAATGAATCTAACTTTTCATAAGTTGTTACAATGATATCGTAATAAGCTAGGAAATCGTCTGCACTATCAAAATCTCCAACACTTATCGCAACTTTGTATTTATCAAAAAATTTTTTGAATTCTTCGAATTTTTCGTTAGCTAATGCAACTAATGGCACACAATAAATTACTTTGTTTCCTTTTTGCAATTCTTTTATCATTGCTAAAATTGCTAATAATGTTTTTCCGCTGTTTGTTGGTGCAGAAATTATAAAACTATCATCTAAGAAGTTTAGGCATTGTTTTTGATATTCATACAATTCATTAATTCCTTTTTCTTTAATTTTTTCTATAAATTCTTTTTCTATTCCAAAGTTTATTAATTCTTCAACTTTCATAAAAATTTCTTTTTGATTAATCTGTTAATTTTTCTAGTTACTACTTTCTTCAATAAACTTTTTTACTATTTTTGCAAATTCTTCTAAAACTTCTCTTTTTGTTTTTAGAGTTTTATAAACCTTTTTTAAATCTATTTCTAAATAAAGATGTACTAAAACATTTCTAAAACTTGCTAAAAACTTAAGTTCTTCTTTTAAGTTTTTACCTATTATCTTTTTTTCGTATAAAACTTCAAAAACATCTTTATATGAACTTGGTTCTCTAAATTTTTTCATTCTAATTATCTCGTTTCCTATGTCTATAGAAGTTTGAATAGCTCTTAACATGCAATGCATAACCATGTTTTGATAATCTTCGTTTGTTAAAAATTCTTCTTCTTTAATTTTTTCGTATTCTTTCCATTTTTCAAGATTTTTTATTAACTCTTTAAAATATAAAAGAAGCTTTTCAGTCATATTTTTGAGAGATATAGCTCGTTATATTGATTTATTATATATTGAAAATCGAAATATTCATTTAAAGCTTTTCTTCTTTCTTCGCTAAAGACATCTTCATCAAAAATTATTCTAATACCTTCTTTTAATGCAAAATATTTCATTTGTAAAGAAATTTCATCCCAATTTTTTAGATCTATTTCAAACTTTATTTCTTTTTCTAATTCTTCTACTAATCTTTTACTCAAAGAACCTTTAATCACTATATCTATATCTCTGAAATAATTGCTAGTTGCAAAAGAACCAAAAATTATTGCAAAAGAAATCTTATGTTTCGAAAGAATTTTTGTTATTTTTTCTATAATTTTTTGTTTTTCTTTTTTGGAAATCTTGTTAAAATCTCTATTCATCTTTAGCTTTCTTTTTCTATTTCGAAAATTACTTTAAACTGTTTGTTAGGATCTTTTAATCTTTCAATAATTTTTCTATCTATATCTATTGCAGCTTTTTCAGATAATATTGCTGCTGTTCTATCATCTATGTAATCGCTTTTTCTAATAACAATAGATTTATCGTTTGTAAGTTTTAATGCTGGAGAACCATATGCATAAAAACTTTCTTCTAACTCATCGACTTTAATGGTTATTTTTACTTTTGCTCCACTTTTTAATGCAATTTTAAATTCTTCACTAAAATCATTAACACTCTTATTTGCTTTTATACCTATTATGCAATCTCCTCTTTCAGTTAAAAAATCTTCTTTTGTAATTTCTAAGGTTGATTCATGGGTTGCTTTGATGTTTGGATGGCCATATGCAATAACTTCTTCTTTAATACTTTCGAAAATTCTAACTATTTGCCATCTATTTTTTTCTAATTGAAAAATTCCGTATGGAGAATGAAAATATGGAATTCTTTTTTCCTCTAACCTTCTAATTATTTCGAATCTTTCTTGAAACTTATCTACCATAAAAAATAAAATAAGAAGGAAAAGATTATTCAGCTTTTATTTTTGCTATTCTGTTTATAACAAAGTTATACAAAGCTGTAAATATTAAACCTCCTATAAACCCAAGTATGAATCCTAGGATTGGTGACAATATTATAGATACTATACCAACTCCTATCAATCCTACTCCTGCCATACCCATCATTCCTGCTATACTTCCTAGTGCTGCTGTTTGTAGTATTGCTAAGAAAAAGGCAAGCACCGCTTGGACCATTCCGTTTACTAAAGCAAAAGAGATATAGTCAAGTTTTTCTATTTCTTTCATAATTTTATTTATCGATATCTTACTAATATATTACTAAACTATAGCTAACTTATCTGACCTTTATTTTTATGATCTTGTTTATTGCGAAGTTATATAAAAGCGCAATTATTAATCCAATGAAAAATCCAGCTACAAAGCTCATAAGAATTATTAGAAATATTGCGAAGAAAGTTCCAATTAAAAAGAAAGGCGATGATGTAACAATTGCAAAAGGCATTAGAAATATTACTGTTAATATTGAAAGTATTGAATATGCAATGCCATTTACTAAAGCAAAAGTAATATAATCTAATTTTTTGTTTCTTTCATAACTTTATATTGCTTTTTTTAGATAAACAATGTTATTTCTACCTCTTTTCTCAACTTCTACTATTCCTCTTTGCTTTAATGAAGAAATTATTTTGCTAACTTCTGCTTTAGATAATTGTGTTAATTCTACAATTTTCTTTTGAGTTATTGGATTGTTTTGCATTAGAATTTCTAAAACTTTCTTTTCGTTAGGATCTAAAACTTGCATTATGCTTTTCTTTTGTTTTTCTAGTTTACCTTTATAGTATAAGTAAATTATTATTAAAACTATTGAAAGCGCTACTAAAGCAATTATTATTAAAGAAGTTGGCGGTCCAATAATTTTTTCTTCCTTCACTTTTTCTAAAGTAAAATTAGTTGAGAAAGTTGTTATGTTATTTTTTGAAAAGTATAATATTATTCTTTTTCCATCACTCAAAAAATTAGGATTTTCTGCTATGTTTTCTTGCTTTACTATATATCCTATTGGCAAATATATGACTAGATAAAACTTTTCAGCTTTTGTTAGTATGTTAATTTCATAGGCATTATCTTTTATTATTTCATCTGTTTCGAAAGTTAAAGAGAAAGATATTGGTAAATTATCTGCTTCACATATTATTGTGTTTTTATTAAAAACGTTACAACTAACTTTGTTAGTTTCTAAATTTAAATTTTTAATTTCTTTGTTTAGGGTAATTATTAGTGGGCTTTCTTTCATTGCAACGCTTAAATTATTTAATGAAGTAAAGTTTTCTGTTATGTATTGATTTATTAATATTATGTTACTTTCGACTAGTGGTATTAAAGCTGCTATTATTAGGGTTATTATTATGATTTTATTCATGTAATTTTTTACGTTTTACTCTTTAAATATCTTACTTTTGTTTTGTTAAAAAATAAATAAAATTTTTGATTTTTATTTTAAAATAAGAAAAAATTTTGAATTATAAACCATTATAAAGAAAAATTTTAATTTATAAACGAAAATAAAGAAAATTTTTTGATTTTTTTTATTGTTGTAAACTGTTTCCAGATGTCTTTAAATACCCTTAGGCAATATTTTTAAGATTATGGAAGACCTTTACCAGAGCTGTATAGCTATGAAGGTAAAGGTCTTCCAAGCTGCGAATAATAAAAAACCATGACGCTCGTAAAAAAACTTGG
>JAWBAC010000010.1:0-9214 GCA_038997355.1 Candidatus Aenigmatarchaeota archaeon
TTATAGTAGTTATCTTTTCGTTTTCTTTTTTAATTCTTACTAAACTTTTCTTATTAAAACCAGAGGGAGTTATTTCCTCTATTTCTCCAATACTTCCTCTATTTTCTCCATCAAAAATTAAAGCAATTTTTCCTACTTCAAATTTTATATGTTTTAGAGGTTTTAAGTTTGGTAACTCAATTAATAAGCTATCGTGCGTTTTAATAGAATTATCTTTGGTTAAAATGTTTTTTCCGTCATGAAAAGTTATTTGATAAGTATCTGGAGAAATCTTCGTTTTATTTTTAACCTTAACAATTTTTATATCAGCTTCTTTTTCATCTATTTTTATTAAGGTTAAACCTTTTTTATTTACTGTTATTCTATAATGTTCATTTATTTCTGGAAATGAAATTACATCAAACAATCCACAAGGATATCTATAGTTTGTAACAACTCTCCCATCTACTAAAACTTTTCTTTGTTTAATAATTGTTTTTGCTTCTTTTAAATTTTCAGCATAATGCAAAATATCTCTTATTATTACAGCCAAAGGAATGCAAAAATTCTTAGGATGTGGTCCTGGTGATGGGTTAACTGAATATTTATATTTTTTAGGAGGTTGCAACCAAAATTTTGGTGCGTTTAATCTTTTAAGCCACATAAAAAATAAAAAAAGAAGATTATTTGGCTTTTATTACTTCTAAAACTATTCCTGCACCCACTGTCATACCCATATCTCTCATTGCAAATCTTCCTAAAGCTGGAAACTCTGAAAACTTTTCTACAACAACTGGTTTCAATGGTTGAACTCTAATTCTTGCTGCGTCTCCTTTCTTTATGAATTGTGGATTTTTTTCTATTTCTTGACCAGTTCTTGGATCTATTTTTGCTATGATTTCAACTATCTTTCCTGCAACTGTTGCTGTATGAATGTGAAATACTGGAGTATATCCAACAGCAATAGAAGTTGGATGTTCCAATATTATTACCTGAGCAATAAATTCTTTTGCTACACTTGGTGGGTTTGTTGGATGACCTGCAACATCTCCTCTTCTAATATCTGTTTTTGCAACACCTCTAACATTAAATCCTATGTTATCTCCAGGTAACGCTTCTTGTAATGGTTGGTAATGCATTTCAATAGATTTTACTTCTCCCTTTACTCCTGCTGGCTCAAAAACTACAGTATCTCCAACTTTCAATCTTCCACTTTCCACTCTTCCTACTGGTACAGTACCTACACCAGTAATTGAATAAACATCTTGTATTGGAATTCTTAATGGCTTATCCACTGGTCTTGGTGGAACTTGTAAAGCATCTAATGCTTCTACTAGAGAAGGACCTTTGTACCATGGCATTTTATCGCTTCTTTTTGTTATGTTTTCTCCGTATTGTGCGCTTACTGGAATAACTGGAATTTTATCTACAGGAAAACCTAATGGTTTTAATAATGTGTTTATTATTTCGTCCTTTAATTTATTGTAAACTTTTTCGTCATAATTTACTGTATCCATTTTTGTAATTACAACTATTACTTGATTAATTCCTAAAACTCTAATTAGATATGCATGCTCTTTTGTTTGTGCTTGAATTCCTTCTCCAGGTTTTGCAGATACTACTAATATAGCTGCATCAGCTTGAGATGCTCCTGTTATCATATTCTTAACAAAATCTCTATGGCCAGGTGCATCTATTATTGTAAAGAAGTACTTTTGTGTTTCAAATGGTCTGTGAGAAATATCAATTGTCATTCCTCTTTTTCTTTCTTCTATTTCCTTATCCATTATGTATGCAAACTCTCCTCCTTCTATTTTAAATTCCTGTGCTAACTCTCTCAATTTCTTTAGTTCATCATCTCTTATCGCTCCTGTTTCATAGAATAGTCTTCCTGCTAAAGTTGATTTTCCTTGATCTACATGCCCTACAATTACTATATTTAAGTGAGGTTTCTGTGGCATAAAGTAATATAAGAAAAGTATTTAAATATTTTAAAAAATTAAAAAAGGTGGGGCTTATCTTATAGCTATGCCTATAGCATAATTTCTAGCAGCTTTAACTATCTTTACTTTTAATTTTTCTCCTTTTTGAGCATTCTTAACAAATATTACATAACCATCTATTTTCGCTACTCCATCTCCTCTTTTACTAATATCCTCTATCTCAAGATCATATATTTCGCCCTCTTTTACCTTAGCCATATTATAGCATCAAGAACTATCATTAATCAAGTTCTTGATAATATAATATATTCTACTAAAATAAATACTATATGCAAAGATTCAAATATTCTTCAAAAATATTAAATAAGAGGGTTTTAAACGAAAAAATTATAGAAATTTGCCTAGAAAAACCTAAGGATTTTAATTTTAAAGCAGGCCAATACATAATACTTAAAATTATTAATCTTTCAGAAAATGTAGAAGGCGGAAATAAAAGAATTTTTTCTGTATCATCTTCGCCACTAGATGAAAAGATATGTTTAATAACTAATAGAGGTATATCTGAGTACAAAAAATACTTAGAAGAAAAATTAAAGATTGGAGAAGAAGTAGAATTTTTTGGACCTTTTGGAAATTTAATACTCGATGAAAATCATAAAGTAATTACATTTTTAGCTGGTGGCACTGGAATTGCACCATTTTTAAGTATGATAAGATATATTTTTCAGAAAAATCTAGACATAAAAATGTTTCTATTCTATTCAGAAAAAAAGTTTGAATATTTAGTATATTTAGATGAATTGAAAGAATATGAAAGAACAGACAAACTTAAGTTAATAATAACTCTAACTCAAGAAAAAAGAGAAGGATTTGAACATGGAAGAATTAATAAAGAAATGATCAAAAAATATTTGAATGATAAACTAAATGAAAGTGTTTTTTATATTGCTGGTCCTCCAGAATTTGTAGAAACTATGAAAAATTACCTAAAAGAGTTAGAAGTTAAAGAAGAAAAAATTAAAACAGAAAAATGGTAATTCATTTTAAATAATCAAAAATAGATTTTTTCTCTTTTTTAATTCCTTTTTTATAAAATTCTTCAAAATTATCTCTTAGCGGCTTATAAACTTTTTCGAAAAATTTTTGCTGATCTTCTAAATCTTTTATATCAAAAGTCTTTAAGTATTCTAAAACGAAATTCCAAATGTTTTGAAAATTATCTATTCGCTCAAACTTTCTTGCAATATTTATATCGAAATCTTTTGGTAATTGTGGTTTATCGCCCATTATAAAAAATCCAGATTTCTTGTCTATTGGAGCTTTTTCATTTCCAACAATTTCCCAATCTTTTTCCTCTTTAATTTCAATCTCTTTTTCAAAATCTTTAAAAAGGTAGCTTTTGCTTCTAAAACCATATTGAGGTCCATAATGCTTAGCCCATGCATAAAAGATTGCCCGATTTAATCCAAAAGATTTTGCTTTATCCAAATCTCCTTTTAGTAAATAATATCTAGCTGCTTGAAGCAACGCCATAACTTCAAACCTTCCTACTTTTCTAGGAACTATTTTTTCTTCTTTCTTTAAATCTTTCAACTCTAAGAAATTTTTTGCAAAATCTTCAAAATATTCTAAATCATACTTTATATTACTAAAATGCAAAATAGAAGTTTGTTTTGGTTCATTTTTGTTATTTATTGTTCCAATAACTCTTATTATTCTAGCTTCATCCTTAACAACTTTATCTACATTAAATTCATCAAAATTCTGAACGAAAAAATTCAATAATGCTTGCTGCAATAATTTCCATTTTTCTACATCAACATTTCTGTTTAATTTGTAATAAATATTAACCCCATTACCAGAATTTGCAATAAGCGATGGAGGAATATTAAGAGAAAATAATTTATCATAAATCTCTTTGTATTTTTCTATTGCTTTCTCGCTATCTAAATCTATTACAAAAACGTTTCCAAACTTTATGGCTTCTTTACTTCCAATTTTTTGTATTCTAGGAAGCAATCCAATATAACAATCTTTATCTTTTAATTTCTCCAGATTTTTCTTAAAGAAAGAAATTATATCTATTTTTCTTTCAAAAAACTCTTGAACATATACATTATTTTTATGTAAAATTCTTACCTCCCAATAAACTTTTTCATTTTCATATCCACTACATAAAAAGTTAAGAAATTCCTCTATAACGAAAACATTCATAAAATTTAAATAGAAAAGAGAATTATTATGACTGTAAAACCTATTACAGAAAACCAGAAAGAAATGTATAACGCATTAAATAATGAAAGAATTACTTACTTAGCTATTTTCGGACCTAGCGGTAGCGGAAAAACTTATTTTGTTATAGATTATGCTTTAAGAGTTTTAAAAAATTCAAAAACAAAAAAACTAATACTAATTAAACCTTTCATAGATCCCGCAACAAAGAAAGAGTTTACAATAGCTGAATTAGGAAATTTATACTTTGAGAATGCAAAACAGTATTTAAAAGATATCATAGATTCCTTAAAAGAAGATTGGAATGAAGTTGAAAAACTTATAAACGAAAAAAGAATTATAATCTCTGATTTTTCTTCTCTTTCTGGAAGAAGTTTTGATGATGCAATAGTTTTTGTTGATGATGTTCAACTAGTAAAACCAGAAAGAATTATCGAAATAATAATGAGAATTGGAAATAATTCTAGATTAATAATAGCTGGTGATCCTTTTCTTCAAGCAGAATATCATAACACAATAAAAATATTAAGAGAAGTTCTTTCAAATCAATCAAACGCATACATCGTAGAATTAGGATTAAAAGATGTTGTAAGAGAAGGAGCAAAATTAGGATTAAAGCTTTTGTTGGAAACAAAATTGAGAAGGAGAGAAATGAGTAAAGAAGAGAGAGAAATAGCAAACTTAATACTTGAGGAAGTTGAAAATATAGAAATAATCAATGTACTAGATTTAAGACCTTTAAAAGAAGAAATCGGAATAACTTCAAGAACTGTACCAGATGTTGTTATAATAGTTAAAGAAGGGCAAGCAGGTAAAATTGTTGGAAAGGGAGGAAAAACTATACAATCATTAGAACAGAAACTCAACATGAACATAAGAGTTTTAGAATTGTCAACTGATTTAAGAGAATATTTCAGAGTTTTCCATCCAGCAGGAAAATTATCAAAAGAATTGAAAGACATAGAAATAAAAGGTCCGTACTTATATCTCTACGTAACAAAAGAACAAAGACCTATTGTTTTGGGAACTAAAGGAATTAATATAAGATTTTTCGAAGCTTGCTTAAAACAGCTTATGAACGTAGAAGTAAAAGTTGTTTCACAATAAGCTTATAACTTTTTTTACATCTTCTTTAACCTCTTCTATACTTCTACTAGCATCTACTAAATAAACATTTTCAATCTCTAAATCCAAATTCCTATAATTTTCAAGGACTTCCTTCAAAAACTCCTTGTTTTCGTATAAATCTTTTCCTTTTCCTTCCTTTTCAATCCTTTCTAAAGCAACTTCAATATCTACATCCAAAATTATTATAGCATCTGGCATTTCTATCAATTTTAAAAATTCTTTAAATATTTTTTCAAACAATTTCTTTTCCTCTTCGCTCTTTATTAAAGCTTTTTGATATGCATAAGTAGATAAAAAACATCTATCAGAAATTATATAATCAAATTTTTCTTTCATTTTTCTTATTTCATCTCTCATTGAAATTCTATCAGCAAAAAACAAAAGAGTAGATACGAAAGAATTTTTCATAAATCCTTTTTTGCTTTTTAATGATTCTCTAATAAAATTGCCTATATCAAAATCAGATGGTTCTCTAATTAATATGCTATTTTTTAATTCCTTAGATAATAATTGACATATTGTTGTTTTTCCAGCGCCGTCAATGCCTTCGATCGCTATATACTTTCCCATTCTAATTTTTTCATTTCAAAAAATAAAAATACATAGAAGCAAATCCAACAAAGCTAGAAATCAATATAATAAAAATTAAAAACGCTTGATTAGAAGATTCTGAAATTTGAAGAAGAATAGAAAAAACGATTAAAAGAAAAAATAATGTTATTGCAACAAACTTTGGATTTTTACATACATATTGAATTTCAGTACTAGAATATTTTTCTGAAGGAATTTTTTCGCAAAGAGTTTCAAGAATTATTCTTATTTTGTTTCTATTTCGCTTTCGCTATGACCTTTTAATAAAAAAGCCATAGAACTTCCAAACAAAAAACTAGTTATTATTAGTAGAATTTCTCTTATCATAAAAATTTAACCATATAAGGACCTTCTCTTTCGTATCCAAGTTTTCTATAATATTCTCTAGTACCAACCGCTGCTATTACAACAATTTTATTTCTATCGAATTCGTTAAGAGCAATTTCTTCTGCCTTTTGCATTAAAAACTTTCCAAATCCTCTATGCTGAAAGTTTAACTCTTTTGGTAAACTTCCAATAGGTAAATGAAGTCCTAAAACTTTTAACTCTCTTATTAATGCGCTTTTGTTAATAATTTCTTTTCTATGTGAAGTATCAGGTATTCTTAATCTAAGGTAAGCATAAAGAGTTTCGTTTTTATCCTCTAAACTTAAGAAAATTTCGTTGCCGTCATTAGCTTCATAATCAATTCTTTCAAGATGAATAGACTTTAAATCTGGTTTAATTCCTTTCTTATATCTTATTCCAACTTCTCTGCATCTAATACATTTGCATTCTATTCCTAATTCTTTCGCTTTTTTCTCTACATATTCTCTTAGGTTTGTATAAGCATATCCAGCATCGATATCATTAGCTGGTAAATCTCTTCCCAATCTTTGAATTCTAACATACTTTGGTATATACCTTAAAGCTTTTGCTAGCATTTCTACTAATTCTTCAAATTCATAAAGTTTAAATTCTCCTTTTTCATACATTTCCCAAAGAGGAGTGTTTCTAAAAAGCTGAAGCGGATATATTTTTAGATAGTCGGGTTTTAGATCATTATCTTCAAAAAGAATTTTAAACATTTCTAAATCTCTATCCAAATCGCTCTTAGGTAAATTTGGCATTATATGATATGTAATTTTTAATGCAGCATTTCTAGCGATTTTTGTAGCTTTTTTTACATCTTCTATTGTATGGCCTCTTCTAACAAACTCTAAAACATCATTATAGACACTTTGAACTCCTATCTCTACTCTTGTAACTCCATATGAAAGCATTTCATCAACATGCTCTTCAAAACACAGATCTGGTCTAGTTTCTATTGTTAACGCTACACATCTATATTTTGCTTTTTCATTCTTTTGATGAGCCTCTTCTATAGAATTGCTATCTTCTTCATTTAATGCATCAAAAATTCTTTTTATAAACCATTCTTTATATTCTTTTTCCAAAGCAAGAAAAGTACCGAGAATTATTATCTCTATTTTTGAATTATTCGATAATAATCCTTCTAATTCATAGTGAAATAATCTATTCTTTACCTGAAGATATGGATCATACTCAAATCTTTTTGCCCTTTGAATTGCTGGCTCACTAGGAGTATAACTTTTTGGCACATTAGAAAAAATTGGACAATATATACAAGCACCTCCACAAGGTCCTGGTTTAGTAGCTAAAGTTATTATTAAGACTCCGCTGCTTGCTCTTATCGTTTTGCTTTTAATTTTTTCTTCGATGTTTATGTTAAGTTTATCCTTAATAATTTTAATTAATTCCATTGTTTTTAATACTGGAACTTTATATCTCTTAGAAAGTGAAACCTTTAATTTTTCAAATTCTTGCTTATTTTTTGCATTACTCAATTCCAAAAGATATTGTATAGGAATATCTATATTCTCTTTCATAAATAAAAATCGAAAAACTAAATTATTGAAGTTCTCTCAATAAATTCTCTAAATATTTAATTCTTTGTTGTAATGCCCTAATTTCTCTGGGTGTTTTTGCCGTTAATAAAGCGCTTTTCGCTCTTTCAATTTCCTTCAAATACATCCTTTTCAAAACCTCATTTTTAGTATTTAAATTTTTTAATTTCTCCATAATTTTATTATATTTTCCCTTTAATATATATTTTACTATTTATTGGTGATAAACAATAAAGATTAAAAATTATAAAAACAGTCAATAGTTTTCAATTATGAATAAAATCGAAAAGCTTTATGTCAAAGATTTTTATGATACTATTGCAGATAGTTGGACAAACATCAGACAAAAATTTAAAATTCTTGAAAAGTTTAAACATTTAAAAAATAAAAAAATACTTGAAGTTGGTTGTGGAACCGCAACACAATTATTAGAATTTGAAGGAAATTTTCTTGTCGGAATCGATATTTCAAAGAAAATGATTAAATATGCGCTTGAAAATTCAAAAAAGAAAAATATTAAACTATTCCTATTAATAGCCGATGCTAGAAAATTACCTCTCAAGCAAAATTCTTTTGAATTTGTATTAAGTATTGCAACAATACACCATATTTACAAAAGAAAAGATAGGATTAAAGCTCTTTTAGAAATTTTAAGAGTTTGTAAAGATACTTGCCTTATTTCTGTTTTAAAGAGATATTCTTCTTTAACTATTAAAAAACTTTTCGTAGATTTTTTCAGATTTTTTTCATTTGGAAACATTTTTCTTGAATGGAATTATAGAGGCAAAAGGTTAAAAAGATTTTATCATACTTATTCTTTAAGAGAATTAAAAAAGGATTTAGAAATTGTGAAAAGGTTTTATAATATTTCTTATAACATCTTTCAAGATAAACTAAATTATTTCATACTAATAAAAAAAGAATATTAGCCCCGCCCGGATTCGAACCGGGGTCTCCGGGTTTCTTTCATCTTTTATCAAAGCTTTGGATGCCCAAAGCCCGGCATCCTTGGCCACTAGACGACGGGGCTATGCGTCTATAATTATTTTATAATTAAGAAACTCTAAAAAATTTTTATTTAAGTAGTAAACTTATTAATTAATGAAAAAAAACAAACTAGAAAAATTAGAAAAGAATATTTTAAATTTGATTGAAAAAATAAAAATTCCTATTGTAACGATTTCTATTTTATTACTAATAATTTATCTTGCTTTTTTTGTTAGACTTAAGACAGCATATACAGATATTCCATTAGATTACGATCCTTGGTGGTTTTATAGACACGCAAAAGAAATTGTAGAACTTTGGGATAAAGAGCATAGATTTGTTTTAAGTGCTTGGGATATATTAAGTTATTTTCCACCTGGCAGACCAATATATTACGATGGTTATAGCTATACTATTGCATTATCTTACCTTTTTTTAAGAAATTTT
>JAWBAC010000010.1:9314-15196 GCA_038997355.1 Candidatus Aenigmatarchaeota archaeon
GGATAAAGAGCATAGATTTGTTTTAAGTGCTTGGGATATATTAAGTTATTTTCCACCTGGCAGACCAATATATTACGATGGTTATAGCTATACTATTGCATTATCTTACCTTTTTTTAAGAAATTTTATTGAGATTAATTTGGAAAAATATAGTGTTTATTTTGTTGCTATTTTTTCAGCATTAACCGCCATTCCAGCGTTTTTCCTTACTAAATTTCTTACTAAAAGCAATCTAGCTGGATTATTATCTGCATTCATAATAACTCTCTCTCCAGCTTTTCTAACAGTTTCTATGGCTGGTTATGTAGATAGCGATGTGGTCTATGTTTTTTATACTTATCTATCTATTTTATCAACTCTCTTACTTTTCGAAAAGTTTTTGAATGAAAAGATAGATTTTATTAGAAGAAAAAATTTAAATAAGACAATAAAATTAATTCCATATTTAATATTCGTTATAATTTCTTACATACTCTTTGCATGGAATTGGAATTCTGCATACTACTTTTTACACTATTTTGTTGCTTTCTTTGCAATTTATGGATTTATTAAGATATTGTTATTGCCTCTATTCAAATTAGCAAATCCAAGAGAAAGTTTTATAGAAATTACTAATCTTGCAATAATCTTTATAATTCCAATAGTTTTAGTTGAAATACTAACAATCTTTATAGAAAACGCATTCAACACTATATTACCTCACCCTTTCCAAACACTAATAGGTCAATACATTCTAGCAATTAAAGGTGGATTAACTAGAGCTTTATTAGTCAATATTTCTGTTGCAGAATTGCAAACTTTAAATCCTTTTAGCAGCGAAGGAATAAAACAAATAGCCAGTAGAGTTGGTTTATTACCATTTGCGTTCTCAATATTTCTAATCCCTCTTTTTATATTTAATTTATTTAGAAAGAAAATTGAATGGAAAGAAGTATTTTTAATTTCTTGGCTATTTATTTCTCCCTATTTTATTTCTCAAGGAATTAGATTTTCTTTACTCTTTGCAACTTCTCTAGCAATAATTTCATCTTATACTTTAATATCAATGTACAACATTTCTCTAACTTATATTCAAAGAATAAAAAAAGAATTAGTAACATTTTTCAATACATTCTTTATAGCTTTTATATTAATCTTCGCTTTCTATTATTTAGATAATGCGTTTAAAATTGCTAATGCAATGAAAGGAATGGAAGTTAATAACAATTGGAGAGCAGCACTAGATTTTATTAAAGCCAATGGAGATGAATATACGTTAGTTGCAACGTGGTGGGATCCAGGACATATTATTGCTGGATATACTGGCATGAAAGTCCATGCAGATGGTGCGCATTGTAGCTGGGATGCTTGCATTCCATATAATCACGATATAAGAATCCAAGATATGGGAAGAATATTAACAACATCAAACGAAACCGAAGCTTACGAAATTTTAAAGAAGTATACAAGAATTTCACAAGAAGATTGCGAAAAGGTTAAAATAGCTTATCCAAAGCTTTTCAATGAAAGCATTTGTAATATAACAATAAAGAAAGTCTATTTTATAGCAAGTCAAGATTTAATATTTAAGCATTATTGGCCTTATTACTTTTCCTCTTGTTTAAGGAAATATTATCCAGATAATTCTATATGTTACACAAAAAGTGGAATAGAAAATTTCTTCTTCATAAATAAGCAAGCAGAAGGTAAAATGTATTCTGTTTTTATCTTAAATCCTCAAAAATCAGATATAAACAAGAACATCTTAGTTTATACAGCTCAAACAATTATAAATAATAGAGTTGTAGACATAGATATAACTATTAAACCAGAAACTTACAACAATCAAACAATTTTAGTTCCTTATTTGATGAATAGAGATATAGTCAAGTATTTAGTTTATTATTCTGCCAATCAACCAATAATTTTAAATTTAGAAAATTATGGTAAGAAAGTTGCCGTAAATGGCATGGTTATTATTGATCCTTCTTTTCAGTATTTGTTTTTTGCAGATCAAGATTTGATGAATTCTATGTTTACTAGAATGTATTTCTTAAATGGTTATGGATTAGAAAAATTTAAGTTAGTCTTTAACAATCCTGAAGTTAAAATATATGAAGTTAATTTCAATGAATAATTTCATATGAAGGAAAAAATAATATTTTCAATAATACCACTGTTTTTGCTTGCTTTAATTATTTTCCTCTCTAGTTTTTTAACCAAAAAAGAGTTCATAATTTCAGAAATAAGAGATTTAGAATGCGATAATTTAATTCCAATAGGTTCTAAATTAGATTCGATTAACGATAAAAAAATAGAATCTAAAAATGATTTTGAAAATGCTATTAATAACCTTAAAATTAATCAATCTTTTTTCCTTATTGTAGAAAACAAAATAATAAGATGTGTTTGGAAAAATAATAGCAAAATCGATGTAATAGAAACAATAACAAAACCTATAAATTATGGAACAAATCTAGAAAGATTATACATAGAGAATACAGAAAACAATAAAAAATTCTTAAGATATTTGGGATATTCAAATTTTATAGAAGACGGAAAATATATAATTTTGCCATATGATAATAAACTTTATCTTCTATCAAATCTCAAATATAATATTTCGTTTTTTATTGAAAGAACATTAAACATCGAAAACAATAGCGTATATGTAGAAAACAGATTAGTAAATTTAGAAGATTTACACGATCTTTTTGATGAAGTAATAATAACCGAAAATAATGTGACTGTAAGAAAATTCCTATTTGATCAAAACGCTTTATTAGATTTTGATTATAGGCTTGCACACCTAACTTATATAAATGTTTATTACGTAACCTTTTTCTTTAAAATTAACGAAAACGCATCAAAAATTTTGAACGAACATCTTCAAACAATACCAATAAGATTAATAAACTTCGAAAAGTATTATGATGCAAAACTTGTAATAAAAGTTAATAATAATGTATTGCTAGAATTTTATTTACCTTATGCAACATTCGAAGAAAGAATTAACATAACTCTCATAAATTTCAAAGATTATAAGAATGTCGTAGAAACTTTTTCCCAATTCTTCTTATCTAAATCTGAAATAAAGAAAGAAAGTAATTTTAGATTATTTACATTTGATGTTATAATTTTATTTATCTTTTCATCTTTCCTTAGCTATTTAGTGATTAAGAAGAAAATAGAAATTTTTTCGATGATAATAATATTTCCATTAATACTTTCATCCTTTTTCTTTTCATTGATTTTATCTCTTTCTTTTCTGTTTGCATACATCTTTTTAACTTTTAAGACAAAAAGAATAGCTTTTGATAAATTAATAATTGTTATTTTTTCGTTACTTCTCTCAATCTATTACGTTAATCTAACATATTTCTCTATGTTTTTCTTTTTCTTTTCTCTCCTAATATACATACTCATAGAAGTTTTACTCTCAAAATATTATAAATTGGGAGGAATTTTAGAAATTGTTTTTGGTATATTAGCGCTTTCTACATATTTCTTTAATCCAATGATATCCTTTTCCTTATTAATTTCACTCTTTGCAATATTTTATCGTAGATTTTTAAGTTATTAAACAAATAAAACAAAGAGATTGCAAAAACAACAGAAAAAATTACATCACTCAAATAATGAATCTTTAATATTAATATCGAAAAGAATTCAAAAAACGAAAACAACATTATAGGATATTTGAAATAGTATGCTCTAACAAAATAAATAGAAAACAGTATTATTAAAGTCGCAAAATATGAATGTGAAGAAGGAAAGGAATAATCAATCTTTTGAATTATACTATTTTCATATCTATCTCTTTTTATCGTATATTTTAAAATGTAAATAACAGAAAATCCAATTAAAGAAAGTAAAACCAATAAACTAAAAATCCTTCTATCTCTTTCAAAAAAGTACAAATATAGAGAAAAAACCAAAAAGAACAAATAGAAATAATAGTAAGAAAAAAATGCCAAAAACATTATACTAGAAAAATCGAAACGATCTAAAAAATAAAAGAATAATCTATCTATTTGCTCAACAACTTCAAACATTATATAAAACTATTAATCTTTTAGTATTTCTTTAATTTTTTCTATTTTTTCTTTTAGTTTTTTATTCTCTTCTATTATGTTTGGTAATTCGCCAGAAAAAAGTAACCTAACTAATTCCACTTCATTTTTCAATTCTCCTTTCTTTAGTAATTCATAAGTCTCTAAAACTAATTTTCCAGCTTTAGATTCACCATCTATATGCTTTTTTATAGTTTGTTCTGTTCTTCCAACTTCTGTTGCAATTTCTCTTAAACTCATTCTGGCCTTTGCTCTAGCTATAGAAGCTGCAGCAACAAACAGACTATCTACCCAAGTTAATCTTTCCTCTGGATCTTTTGCTAACTCTAAAACATCTTTTCTAAACAAAGTAGCAAAAAATAAGTAATTTTGCAACTCTTCTATCTCTTTTTTACCTACAGGGTTTAAAGGTATCATAATTTAACTATTCTATCTTTATGAACTATTATTCCTTTGTCTGTTATTTCAAACTCATGTCTTTTCATAGAATGAGAAGTTCCCCTCATTTTCCAAATTATTAAAGATCTTTTCAGTTCGCCATTAATTTCATCTAAATCTAATCTAATTATTCCATCGACTCCATGCTCAACTCCAGGACCTCCGAAACCTCTTTCTCCTACACTTATTTGGCTAACAAAAATGCTAGTAGTACCTAAACCAGCAAAAACCCTTTTCAAAGTTAATACTATTTTCCTGGCAACACTAGGCTTATCTATGTATAATGATGTAACACTATCAATAACAACTCTTTTAGCATTAACATTATTTACAGCTGGATGTTCTTCTAATGCAACATATACACCATTTTCTTCCATTTGTAATCCATTCCATAAAAACTGCTGTGCAAAAATAGTTTTTCCAGTACCTGGTCCGCCACTTAATAAAACAACATTTCTTTCTGGAATTCCTCCATTTAACAAATCATCTAAACCAGGTATTCCAGTCTTTACTCTTCTCATAAATTAAATATTGATTAAAAATATAAACTCTTTGATTTTGCATTAGAAGAATAAAATACTATTTCTCCATTGCAAATATGACAAATACCATTTAATGTAGGTCTTCTATATACAGTAGAACAGTTATTACAAATAAAACCAATTAAATCTTCATACTTTATTTTCTCTGCTATCCCTTTTGAAACTTGTTTTTCTTCGCTACCATTACCATTTTTTATTGTATCTTTTATTAAAGTGAGTAAAGAAATTTGCCTACTTCCTGTTATGAATTGAGAAGATGAGATGCCTATAACATTAAAAATTCTTTCTAGCGGAGGTAATAATTGATGATAAATATAATAATCTGCATCTATAGGTATTTTGTTTTTCTTAACGTATTCTGGAGTTTCTGCCCTTTCAACAATTTTTTGTGGGCCAGCAACTATTACATAACTTACTCTATCTCCCACTCCAGGAATATTTGGCTCGCCTCTTCTTATCATTTTTTTAACCAATTCTATGTGTGGTTGCTGCCCTTTGTATTTATCTAAAGGTCTAGAGATTGATTTTACTATTGCTAGCTTTTCTACATCTATTTCGTTGTTTTTCAACTTTCTAAAAATCTCTCTAACATATTCAAAAGCTTTTTTCTTATCTCCTTCTATCAACAAAATTTCTATTACTTTAGATAAAGTTTCGGTAACTAAATCACACCAATCTCTTCTGACAGTTTCTACTCCTTTCATAACTATTTTGCCCTTATCTTTCACATCTTCGAATAAGTATCCAACATATTTCTTTTTTGTTATGAATATTATTTTCTTCATCACACCTTCTATTTTCATCTTTATGTATTCTGGAGTTTTTGAATTTACATATTCTTCTACTTTTT
>JAWBAC010000011.1:0-6106 GCA_038997355.1 Candidatus Aenigmatarchaeota archaeon
AGTGGAGAAAAGCAATAAAAGAGATAAATAATTTGAGAAAAGAAAGAAATAGATTAAGCGAAGAATATGCAAAAACTAGGGATGAAAAAATTAAAGAACAAGCAGAAAAAATAAACGAAAAAATAAAGTTTTTAGAAGAAATTGAGAAAAAGCTTTTGGAAGAAAGAGATGAAATTTTAAAATCCTTACCAAATTTAATTCACGAAAGCGTACCAATAGGGAGAGATGATAGTGAAAATGTTCCAATAAAATATGTTGGCATTCCTAAAGTTCAAAAATCAAAAGAAAAAGAATTTAAGGAAAAGTTTCCAAATTTAGAATATAGAGTTGTAAACTATGAAATTCCTGTTCATGCAGATTTAATGGAAAATAAAGTAATAGATACTTTAAGAGCTGCAAAAGTTAGTGGTTCAAGATTTTATTATTTGAAAAATCAGCTTGTAATATTAAATTTAGCTTTAATTAGATATGGAATAGATTTTTTGATTGAAAAAGGTTTTACAATTTTGCAAACTCCATTTTTAGTTAGAGAGTTTGTTATGGAAGGTGCAACTCAGAAAAAACTATATAAAGAAGATTCTTATAAGATTGAAGGCGAAGATTTATGGCTAATTCCTACTAGCGAATTTTCAATCTTAGGATATCATGCAAACGAAATCTTAGACGAAAAAGACTTGCCATTAAAATATGCTGGCTTATCTAGTTGCTTTAGAAAAGAAGCTGGAGCACATGGAAAAGATACAAAAGGAATTTTTAGAGTCCATCAGTTTGAAAAGGTTGAACAATTTATATTTTGCAAACCAGAAGAATCTTGGGAAATGCACGAATATTTAATTCAGAATGCGGAAGAATTTTACCAATCTTTAGAAATTCCTTATAGAATAGTTAATATATGTAGCGGAGATTTGGGTCCAATAGCTGCTAAGAAGTATGATTTAGAAGGTTGGTTTCCAGGACAAAATAATTATAGAGAATTAGTAAGTTGCTCAAATTGCTTAGATTATCAAGCCAGAAGAGTAAATGTAAGGTTTAGAAGAAAAGATGGAAAATTAGAATTTGTTCATACCTTAAACTCTACATTAGTTGCTACAGAAAGAACTATTTGTGCAATATTTGAGAATTTCTTCGATGGCGAAAAAGTAGAAATTCCAAAAGTATTAAGAAAGTATACAGGCTTCGAATATATATATCTTAAATAATTTTATATTGTATAATGCCTAATAGGCTCTTACCAAAAAAAGTATTTTTTACTAAAGGTATAGGAATCGCTAAAGATCCTTTACTAAGTTTTGAGCATGCTTTAAGAGATGCAAAGATAGAAAAGTTTAATCTAGTTCCTGTTAGCAGCATACTGCCGCCAAAAGTAAAAATAGTAAGTCTAGAAGAAGGACTAAAAGAATTAAAAACAGGTCAAATTGTTTTTTGTGTTTTGTCGAGATTTACCTCTAATAAAAAAGGCAAGGAAATATTTAGTTCTGTAGGAGTTGCAATCCCAAAAAACAAAAATGTTAATGGATATTTGACTGAATACCATGGATATTATAGCAAAAAAGCAGAAGGACATGCAATGAAAATGGCAAAAATAATGCTTGAAACTAATTTAAATGAAGAATGCGAAGAAAATTTTGAAATCTTCAATAAAGCGAAAGTAAAAGATTACACAACAGTAATTTCTGCAGCAATATTTATTTTATGAGATCTTTTATTTTTGTTTCTCATGGCTTTACAACTTATAAAATAAAAGATTTTTATAAAGCAGGCAGATTAGATATTGCGATTCATTCAATAATTCATGCATTTTTCATTTCTAATGCTTTAAGGAGCGATGTAGAATTTAATTTGCTTTTGTATGGTAAGCCTAAGCCGCCAATAAGAATAAAAATTGTTTCTGATTTAAATACTCCATGGAGCAAAAAAGATGTTGGAACTTTAATAAAAATTTCTCTTTTTAAGTTTTATAAGAAAGGAGAAAAACCAATAGAAGCTTTAAGAGGAGTTTTTGTTGATAGAAAAGGTTTAAAAGATGTTTTAGAAGAATATAAAGAAAGAAAATTTAAAATTTATCTTTTGGATGTTAGCGGCAAAGATATAAATGATGTAGAGCTTAGCGAAAATTCAGCATTTGTTATAGGGGATTTTTTAGGCTTAGAAAAAGAGCATTTTGAAATTGCGAAAAATTATTCTGACGAAATAATTTCCTTAGGAAATGCTGTGTATTTTGCTTCTCAGTGCATTACGATTTTGAACTATTTTTATGATAGGAAATTTGGCTGTAAATATTGGGATACTTCTAATAGATTTAAAGTAAATTTTTAGATTTTCTTTTTTGATATAACATATATTCTTTCCTTTTTAGTTCCTTTATCAAATATGTAACATTCAGTATTTCCAAAATATTTTCTTAAAACTCTTATAAGATTATTTAACTCTTCAAAAGAAAAAGGATAAAATTGTATTCCAATAGCTTTTTTAATTACATGATTACAACCTTTTGCAAATTTAGTTAGTGAATTTCTATCTTTTGAAATCCATTGAAGAGAAGAAACAGAAATACCATAATCAAATTCATCTTTCTTAAAGTATTTCTCTAATTCTCTGAAATCTCCAAGGATTGCATTAATTCCTTTTTCTTTGCAAAAATTTACCATTCTCTCACATATATCTATCCCAACAACTTCATAACCAAATTCTTTTAAAATTTCAGAGGAAATTCCAAATCCGCAACCAAGATCTAAAATTTTTGAACCTTTTTCCATTTTCATTAATTCTAACAATTCTAATGTTAGCTTTGTTTGAGCTTTAATATATCCAGAAGTAAGTTTGAGATTTTCGAAATAATCTATGGGAGAAGAATGTAACTCTTCTGGTCTAAGAGTTTTTCTCCTGGATATCTTATATCATGCCTCTTTTCATAATTCTATTAAGTATACCTACTAAATTTATAACTTTTTTATTTTTAAAGATGTGTTTCGGAAAACTTAAAAATTAATGGGTCCGCCCGGAGTTGAACCGGGATCTCCGCCGCGTCAGGGCGGCGTCCTACCGCTAGACTACGGACCCATATAAAATAAAAATATTTTTTGTGTTAAAAATTTTTTAATTTTTACATACGAAGCGAAAAGTATTTATATACTATGGGATAGTAATTAATTATAGAAAAGTGACAAGCAAAATTAGAAAAGAAGTAATAGAGGCAATTAAGGATTTATATAAGGCTGGAGTACCTCTTTCTGAAGATAACATTGTAATGGAAGTCGTAAATAGACAAACCGCAAGTATTATCGGAATTCCTGAAGATGCAGACGAAAGAGAAGAAATATTGTTAAAAGATCAGGAAAAATTTAATGAATTCATAAAAGTTCACAATGTTGTTAGCGAATATTTAGATACTTGGAGATTATTAGTTAAAAATGAACTGTATAATGTAGAGTTATTAGGTGGTTTACCCTATGTTAATCCTAAATTTATTGATGAAGAAGAAGAAAAGAAGAAAAAATGGAGAAAAGCCATTGGATTGTTGGTATTGAGAATTATAGCAGGAATCATTACAGCATATATCGTTTACAATCTTTATTATAATGATTACTTACCTAAAAAATTAAAAGAAGCAAGAATTGAGCAATTAAAGCAAGTTGGTTTAGATGAAAAATTAGCGATAGAATTCGATAAGTCATTCAGCACATATTCTCAAAATGGTAAATATAATTCAACGCATTTAGAATTTGCAAAATACTATTCTAAAAATCCAGAATTATCTATTAGCATTTTTAATTTATTAAATAATAATTTCGAAGAATCAAATAAAGTTTTACAAGATTTAGTGAATGTTCCAAATTCGTTAGAATTTGTTAAAAAATATCCTCAATTAATTACAGAGAAGAAATACAAAAATGCATTAGATCTTTATTCAAAAAATTCAACAATTGCTGATATACTCTTTAAAAATATTTTAAGCGATAAAAAGATTTCAAAAATGGGAGAAACAATACGTAACAACGCTTTATATGGTATTAATCGGGATTTTACAATTGAGGAAGAAAAAACAAATATAATAGATTTTGCATCAAAACTATTTTTAGATTTAGGATACTATAAAAAAGTTAAAGTTTTTGATCCTAATACAAATCAATTTAGAGAAGAATATTTAAAGCCAGAAACTATTCGAGCTTTTGGAAATTATTCAGTTGCTGTAACTATTGGAGCAAAAATGCTTAAAGAGATTTATTCACACGATCCTGAAGTATTTTATATAGTATACGAAAGAATTCCTAAATTGCCTTTGCATGATAAAGAAACTTTATGGTTATTTGGTAACGCAACTCAAATTAATCCAGATTTAGTTGATTTTGAGCCAGTAGTTGTAAAGGGTATGTTATTTGATCAATATATTCATACAAAAGGGCCTAGTGGATTGTCAGCAGAAAAATATTTAAGAGATATAGCAATCGAAAGTTATAGTATTCCTAGAGATGTATGGATGATCGTAGAATTTCTCAAAAACAGACCTCATGTTATTAATAATCCAAAAATGTTTGAATTTATAAATGCAATGATTCAACAAGCTTCATGGAAAATTTTCGATTGGGAATATGGACCAAAATATTTCGATAAAAAAGAATACATGCCAACAGATCCTGATGTTTGGAAAATAATTTTAGGATTTTATGATTATATGGAAAAATTGCCTGAAAATTTGAAAAAAGATAATATTCCAATAGTATTTCCATATTGGGATTCTGATCTATTAAAACAACAAATTTCTGATAGAGTTGATAGAAAATTAGCATTATTCTATTTATGCGATATTCCAGTTAAAAGTGTTAAAGATATACCAAAAGATATTTTTGTAGAAAGTGAAATAGTGCAAGGAATTGAAGGTATGAAAAAATTTGTTGAAAACTTACCAAAAGTATATGAAAAATTAAGATTTCACTATTTGAATAAAACAAAATTTCCTTGGGCTATCGATAATAGAACTCCTTATGATCCAAGAATGCAATATTTTGATGGATTGTCGGATAGATATTATAATGGATTGGAATGGACTATTGGAAAATTTATAGGGCTAGATGATGAAACTATTATAAAAAATAGAGGTTTTGGTGTGCCGCAGCTAGAAGAATTATCAAGAAAATATTATGGAATAGAAAAATTTTTAACAGAGAATTGGGAAGGTTGGGATTTAGTAAAGTATATATATGGAATGGCAAGGGGAGGATATATAGTAGATCTTGATGAATGGGATACATATGGAGTTATTCATCCTTTAGGATTTAAAGCTTTTGGAATACCTTCTGGGGGAATGGGAATAGATGGTACACGTAACGATCTTGGAGGTCCAGGAAATTATAATTTTGGAGAGTTTGCGATATATGGAATACCTGATAATGTTATAAATAAATTAAAAAATGAATTTAAAAATGTTGCTATAGCTAGAGGTAATGGAATTTCTTGGTTATCTCATATTGAAGGTGCTGAAAGAGATAGTATATATCAAATTGTTCATGGAATTAGGTATTATGTTTTCTTTATTTGGAGAAAGTAAAAATGTAGCTTATATATCTTAAAATAAAATCTATAATTCTAATATTGTTTTGATTTTGTGTATTATTTTCAGTATTAGGTATAGGAGGATCACACAAATATGATTTTCCTAGATAGTTTATTATAGTTCCCTTATATACACACTTTCTTTCCGGATATCCTTCAATTGCTTTAGTACAACAATATCCTGGTGCACATTCAGTATTTGATTCACAAGGTCCCCACCAACATGTATAGGTATAACCTGGAGTATCTGGATTATCTTTTCCACTAGGACTATCACATTCTCCCAACTTTCCATCTTTTGCAGGGCAATCTTCATTCTTTTGGCAACAAATTTTTCCATCCGGCCCTTGTTTTCCAGTGCAATCCGGATCTTCACAATCTTTTTTTCCATCACAATCATTATCAAAATTATCTGCACAATCACTTTCCTTTGATGGTAGTGAAGTACTCCAAATAAAACCTGAGTTATATATACAATAGTATGTACCTACTGATGTCGTTAATTTTTTACATATTGTACTTGAATCACAAACAATTAGTTGGCAAGGAGCTAAAT
>JAWBAC010000011.1:6206-8276 GCA_038997355.1 Candidatus Aenigmatarchaeota archaeon
TTTTCCACAACTATAAGATATATCCAAAATTAAACTCAAAACAAGTACTAAAGAAATTATATAAATTAAAAATATTTTCTTCATAATTTTGTTAAATATTTTGTTATAAATATTAAGGCTTTTTCGTCTTTATTTTTTGTTGAACAATAAAAAACTCTATTTTCTTTTATTAAAAAGCTTGCAATATATTCAGAAGAATCAGAATAAAAAACTGTGATATTTTCTATTGATTTATTCAAATAATTTTTTGAGACATTTTCTACAATATTCAAAAAATTATTTAAACTGTCAGTAGAGTTAAATATGTATATTCCACAATCAAAAGTATAATTATAGTTTTTGTAAAGAATTTGATAATATTTACTTATTACATTAAATTCAGGAATAAATTTTTCTTCATATTTTGCAATACTAATTTTTTTCTCAAAATAAAATAAAACATAAAAAATAACAAAAGCAAATACAGCTAAAAAAATTATTCCAAAAATAATAAAAAATTTAGTTTGCTTTTTGTTTTTCATAATTATAATGGTTTAATCAATCTAATAAAAGATTTAAGCATATCTTCTAAGGAAAGAATAAAAACATCAAAAACTTTTGAATTAGCTTTTACAACTTTTCCATTTAGATAGTAGAATTCATGATTAAACCAAACTTCTGCTCTAATTCCTTTATCTCTTGGATCATAAAATCTACAAATTATTCTATTTGTGCCAGTAAAATATCTTGGATTCTCTACACTACAACTTTGAATTGTTTGTTTAGTAGTATCTTGAACACATGGAAATGCATTTCCACAACTACATTTTTGACCAGATTCTAATTGACAATTTCCATTAAGAATTTGATCTATAGTGCATGCATTAAATCCATCGTTTGTAGGATTTAAATAACATTCCGCAGCAACTTCTCTTTGCTCTCTTGCATATTCTACTTGCCAAATTACACTAAATCTTTTTTCTGTAGATGGCAAAATTTCAAAACCATTCTTTATATCTCTAGAAATTAAATTTGGTAAATCCACTAAAATTCCAGTATCGTTTTTAGAACAAAATGCAATCTTTTTGCTTACAGGTGCAATATCTTGCCAAGCAAAAACAACTCTATTTCCTAAATCTTTGTAATAGTGAGAACTTAATACTTCATTAGCATCTAAATCAACTGCTTGCTTAAAATTGTAAATTCTAACATTTCTTGGATTGTTCGAAGGACCTACCCACAAACAATCTGTAAATTCATCAGTTTTTCCAATAATATCTCTTATTTGAGTACATTTATTTGAATAACCAAAACAATTAATTTTTTTAGAAGATTTACCACCTAAACCTTGAGTTATTGATAATACTTCGTTAGTAGAATCCCAATATGTTTTTAAGAAAACAATTTTATCTGTTCCTCTCTGATTTTGCTGATCGCCTCTAGCTCCTAAAAATATATAAACTCTATAATTATTATTAGATGCAGATAAACCAACTTGATCAGAAATACCAGTATTTACAGTTCCCCATCCAATATTTAAATTTCTAAATATTTCTTGATGAGTTGCTGGCGGAGTATATAGTCCACCATTAGGACAAGAACCAACTGGAAAACTTTTTGATTTTGTTCTTTCTGAAGATGCAGTAAAACTTAAAGATGATCTACTAACTCCACTTAATTCTTTTCCATTATATTCATCTCTTGATTTTGAAGTTATTTCTATATATTCTTTGTCTATTACAACTTTATCTGGGGTAAGAGATTTTGCGTTACCTTGCATATCATAGTAGACATTAGGATAAGGATCATATGTATTATCTGCTGTTGATATTAATTCTGGTCTGTGCTGAATATCTACAAAGTATGGCGGCTTCTTATCTATACAATATGGACCTGCAGAGGTGCTTGATGTTTTTCCTGTATTATCACAAACTTCTCCACTTACATAATAGACACATACAGAATTGCTTGGGCATGTTAGAGAAAAGGAAGTGCTTTCATAGGGACATCTAGAACCAAATTCTGTACCAGAACATTTTACTTCTTTTTTACAAGCATTATCATTAGAACAATCAGGATCGTTACAATCTA
>JAWBAC010000011.1:8376-15136 GCA_038997355.1 Candidatus Aenigmatarchaeota archaeon
TTGCTTGGGCATGTTAGAGAAAAGGAAGTGCTTTCATAGGGACATCTAGAACCAAATTCTGTACCAGAACATTTTACTTCTTTTTTACAAGCATTATCATTAGAACAATCAGGATCGTTACAATCTATTTTTCCATCACAATCATTATCAACGTTATCATTACACGATGTTTCACTGGAAGCACATTTACAAGCATTATCATTAGAACAATCAGGATCGTTACAATCTACTAGATTATCACCATCATTGTCTTTTCCATCATTGCAAATTTCTTTATTACTGCATGCATTATTATTAGAGCAATCTGGATCTTCGCAATCTTTTTTCCCATCACAATCATTATCGTTATTGTCACTACAAAAGCTACTAAAAGCAGACTCGCTAGAGGCTTTACACTCTAGGGATACACTACCATCATATAATGTTTTATCATTAACTTTAATTTTTACGACAGTGTTTGGATGGCAGCCGAGAGGTCCAGAAACAGTTTTTTCAAAGCTTGCTTTATTATTCTTTACAGTTACGTATTCAGTACCACCTACATAGAATATTGTATAGGAAACTGTGAGTGAGGTTCCATCATTGCAATTTTTGGTTACAATATTTGCAGAAACTTTAACCGATGCTCCATTTTCATTGTTTGAATTGCAAATTGTTTGAACGCTTACAGAACTTTGTGTTTCATCTACCTCACAACCACAAGGATTCTCACTCCACTTAACTTCTCCATTTATATCGCAGCAATAATAGGTTTTACCACCAAAAGTTTTACTTTGAGGTGGTTTATAATCACAGCCATTTGCACAACAACTGACCCATATATCATTTGGTCCAGAAAAAGCAATATTTAAATTCATCATTATGCTGATATATGAAATAAATAGGATAATTGCAACAATTAATAATTTTTTACTGATTTTTTCCCTCATACTGCATTAACTATATTATAGCTATATGTCCAACAACCACTTTCATCATGATCATTACATGATAAAGTTACTACAATATCACTTGTACTCCAACCTCTCGAAGAAGGAGAAAATCCTATTGATGGGTTAGAAGTATCATCATATATAGCACCGTTTTTACAATATTGAGATTTTGAAAACAAATCAGTATAGTCAGTATAACTTGGAGAAGTAGCATCTTTACCAGTTATCCAATATTCTCTTAACTCACTTCTTGAACATATTCCAGAACATTTATCATAATAAGATCTTTCGAAACAATCACCATTTGAACATCCTCTCACAGTTATACTCCCATAAGTTCTTGGATTATCACCACCATCTGTCTCTTCCGAATCTCCACAATAAGTTTCATATCTATATGTTTCAAAGACACATATACCATCATCACATGTATAATCTACATATCTTTTTGTTTTTGGATCTTTACATTCCCAATAATTTTTATTATTACAGTCATAAGTGCTATAAGTATTCCAAGCACTGCAAGTAATCTGACAATTTTCTCCTGTTGTGCAGTTTGAACAGACCTTTTGACATGTTCTAGATTGATATTCAACTATTTCACCATTGCATATTTCTCTATCTTCTGACCAACTGTCACATACATCAGGAGAAGAAGAACTGCTATAGAGAAAAATATAAATAACAATCAAAAATAATATTAAACTCCATGTAGAAAGGAAAATGAAAGTTGTTAATCTCATAAAATTATTATAGAACTTAACTTAATTATATATTTATTTTTTACAAAACTCATATCTTATAAAATTTTATTTTATTGTTTTTTAGATCTATTAAACAAAAACTAGGATCTTTAAAATATCCCAAAACTTCTCCAGGATTTATTAGTAAAGTTTTTCCAATTTTATTGATTTCTTTCTTATGTGTATGACCAAAAAGAACTATATCGTATTTATTCATAAATGCAACTGCTCTAGCAATAAAATCGTAATGAATAAAAAATATTTTTTTACCAAAGATTTCAACCTCTCCATATAAATTAAAATATTCTGCATGTTTTGGCATGTTCTTTATTAAATTAACTTTATCACCATCATTATTTCCAAAAACAACGTAAAGTCTTTTAACTTTTAAATCTTCAAAAAGTTTAATAGTAAAAGGAGAGCAAATATCTCCTAAATGAAATGCATAATCAACTTTTAATTTATTAACTTTTCTAATTAACTTTTTAACATTTTCTGTATTGTCATGAGTATCGCTAAAAGCTACAATTCTCATACAACAATTCTATATCCTTTGGGCAATTTGGAAGCAGCAATTCTCAAAGCTTCTTTTCCCAAATTTAAAAATTCTTTTTTAATTCTCAATAGAATTATCGTCTCTCCCTTAAACAACTGCACTGCTCTTCCTACAGGCCTACCAAATGCTAATCTCATTCCTTGGCTATATCTATCTGCACCAGCACCCATTGCAATAGGATGCTCTCTTAAAACGTGATGCGGATATTTAACAATTTTTAAGAAATAATTTTCGCTACCAACTTTCTTTTCTAAAAACTTGTTACACATAACTCTGGCAGCTTCTAACGCATTGTCTCTTACTTGAACGTCTTCTTCAGCAACTAACCTCAATTCAACATAATCTTTCAAATCTTTATTTCCCATTTCGTACTGTCTAACTTTTGCTGGAGGTGCTCCAGGAATGTAATTTTTGCTTTTAACGCTATATGAAATTCTGGTGTATGGTCTTTCTATTCTTCTAAAACATCTTCCTGGTCTTAGGGCCATAAAAATAGCTTAAAAGTGTATATATATTTTTTTGTTCAAATATTTTTCATGGCTGAAAAAAGAGCTCTTGTTGTAAGAAGTGCAGTAAGAGAGCTTGTAAAAGATATGAGAGTAAGCGATAGCTTCTTCGAAGCCTTAGACAAAGCTGTTGAAGAGCTTGTAAAGAAGGCAGTTCAAAGAGCAAAAGCAAACGGAAGAGCAACCTTAAGAGACAGCGACGTTTAAATTCCAAAAACTTTATCTAACCAACTCCTCTTTTCTATTTCTTTTCCAAATTTTTCCCAAGAATCTTTAATTTTTTTCTCCAACTCAATACTTTCAATTTCTTCTAATGTATTCGGAATTCCTACACTATTACCTACACCAATTATCAAAACTTTTCCTTTACTTTCTTCTATCATTTCTTTTAGTTTTTTGATTACTACATCTTTTGCAGCATAAATATCTGGATTCATTATCTTTATTGCTTCTTCTTGACTCATTTTGATTGCAATAGCTTCTAATTTTATTCCATGCTTTAATGCAATTTCTTCAATATTGAACTTTTCAACTCCTATGCCACCAATAGCAACTCCAACACCTTCTGCAATAGAACCACTTTTTTCTCCTTCTAACTTTAATGCCGCATCTATTGTGATTATCTTTTCAATTTTTTCTTTTTTAACTATTTCCTCAACGACTTTATGTAACTTTCCTAATCTGCTTCCAGGTCCCTTCGCTCTTACCAAAACTACATTTTTTCCATACAATTTTTTTCTAACAATAATGCATTCATACATCTCTTTAATTCTATCTTTTTTAGAAATTAAATTAGCAATTATTAAAGGTCCAATTCCATCTCCTATAGGCAAGTTATTGGAAATTGTTTCAAAGCCTTTTTGATAAGAATTGAAAACTCTTTCTATTATTGGTAATTGAAAATTTACTAAGAATGCTATTTGTAAATTTTTATACTTTCTAATAATTTCTCTGTAATGTTCCAAAATTTTTTTCAGCAAGTTTTGAACTATCAAAATTTCATAAAGAGTTTTATAATTCTTTATTTTTTCTTCATCCTTTTCGTCAGTAATTTTCCTAATAAAATTTTCTAGTTTCTCTTCAGCTTGATTGACTATAAATTCAATTTTTTTGACAATCCCAAAAGGATCTAAACTTGTTGGTTCTATTGAAAAGAAATCTAACATTTCAAAAACTTGCGAATTTGGAAGTTTCGAATTAGTTATTCTTATAAATCTTCTTTTTGAATTTTCTAACGTAATGCTAAATTTTTCTATCATCATATTCAAAAAATAAATGCTTTGAGCTAAAACCATTCTAGGATAAATAATTGGAAATATTAAAAAGAACAAAATAAATAAAATCCAGCTAATGTCGTTAAACATTTCAATCATACATATTTATAAATTCTTTATCCTTAAATACTTTATGAAAGGGTTAGTAAAAGAGTTTATACTTCTATCGGCTATTTTAATAATTTTATACTTCCTAGCATTTAAAACAAATTTATTCGATAAAATTTTCTCATCTATTACTGGATTTTTTTCTTATGTTTTTGACTCTAAAAAAGAGCAAACAGTATCTTTTGAAGTAGTAATTCCAAACTCTTCAAAATCCTCTTTTGTAGGAAAATTAAATTTAGAATTTTCTGGTAACTTATTGGAAAGCAGTTTGGGAGATTTCACGATATCTCAAATTTTATCTCCATTGCATTTTAAAGTTAGTTGTAAAGAAAATTGTAATTTAGATCTATCACAAGAAAACTTAAGATTAGAAGGAATTGTAGATAGCGTAATAATTGAAAACAAGTTTCAACTATCTAAGAAAGATGGAGTTCAATCGAAAATAGATGCTGATAATATAAAAACTTTGAACATAACTCTTACAGATAAATATTTGAAACTTTGCTCTTCTGAAATGAACGTAAAAATTAAAGTTGGAATAAAAGAACTGGAACAAAAATTAAGCAATGATTGTATCGAAATTAACGATATAATAAGAGTTATAATAACTTATGATAGCAACAAAATAGTTTTAATTGGTTATTCAAACTCCATTTCATCTTCTTTCTTTAAGATATAAATATTTTTAAAATAGTATTATTATGAAGAAGAAAGAAGGAAAGAGCGAAGAGGATGTTCTAGAAATTCAAGAAGTTCCAGAAGAAGTGAAAAAATTCATAAAAATAGAAAAAGTTATAGATGTTAGAGATGTTGAAAGAGTTATAAAAAATGTTCTAAAATATAAAATTGTTTTAGCAAATCTAAAGGGAATTAAAAACATTTCCGATTATCAATCAACTTTAAGAGAATTCAAAAGATTTACAAATCTGTATAAATTAAATTCTCTTTTGATTGGAGAAGATTTTCTTCTATTAACTTCTAAGGATATTTCAATAGAAAAGTATCAAGAAACTCAACAATAATATTTAAATACTTTTCCCTTATTACTATTTAATGGTAGAAATTAAAGTAGAGGTTATAGATAAAAAAGCATATCCTTTAATAGAGATAGTTAAAGATGAAAGGTTTGGAAAAGAATTTCTTAAAGGCTTCAATTTTAAAATTACTTACGAAAATCAAAATCAGATAATATATGTTAGTTATTTAAAAAATGAAATGAAATTAGCAAGTAAAATTTTAGATTTAATAAAAAGTTTAAAGTTAAAAGAGGTTTGCATCGATTTATCAAACTTGAATTCCAAAAAACTTTTTGTAGAAAGTTTATATTTGAGTGCTTATGAATTTGATAAGTATAAGTCTAATAAGCAAAAAGAAAGTATTAAAATTCATGCATATGGAATAGAAAAAATAGAATTAATAGAGGCAAAAATTATTTCTAAAGCTGTATATATTGCTAGAGATTTAGGTAATGAACCAGCAAATCAATCTTATCCAGAGGCTTTTGTTAGAAAAGTTTATGAAATTTTTGAAGAAGAGCCAAATGTTTTAATAGAGGTTTTAGATGAAAAAGATTTAGAAAGAGAAAATTTAAGAGGAATTTTATTAGTTGGAAACTCTTCAATTCATAAGCCAAGACTTTTAATTCTTAAATATTTTGGCTTAGAAAAAAATTTTAAGCCAATAATGCTCGTTGGAAAAGGTGTTTGTTTTGATGCAGGCGGTATAAATGTTAAACCTGCTGAATCCATGTATGCTATGTATGTAGATAAAAGCGGTGCAGCTAATGTTGTTGGAATATTTTATGCTGTAGCAAAGCTAAAAATCCCTATAAATTTAGTTGGATTAATACCTTTAGTTGAAAATGTAATTAGCGAAAGAAGTACAAAACCTGGCGACATAGAAAAAATTGGCGATAAATATGTTGAAATTGTTCATACTGATGCAGAAGGTAGATTAATATTAGCAGACGCAATTCAATATGGAATTAAAAAGTTTGATCCAGAAATAATAATCGATATGGCAACATTAACTGGCGCGCAGATTGTTGCTTTAGGATATAAAATAGCTGCAATGTATTCCAACAATAACGAAATTGCAAAAGAATTATTCAAAATAGGAAAAGAAATTAAAGAATATGTTTGGAGAATGCCATTGCCGCCATTTTATAAAGATTTAATAAAAAGCGAAAGAGCAGATATTAAAAATGTTCCTTCTCCAATCTCTAGAGAAGCAGGAAGTATTGTTGGTGCAATGTTTATTAAAGAATTTGTTTCAAATAAAAAATGGATACATTTAGATATTGCAGGACCAGCAATATATCCAAAGAAAGAAGATTGGTTAAGTAAAGATGCTACAGGCTTTGGAGTAAGGCTAATAATAAACTTCTTACAAAGATATAGCAAAAGGATATCTTAAAAACTAAAATATTAATTTTAGCTATACTTTATGGAAGAGCTAGATAAGATAAGAATTGCAGATAAAATTTGCTTAGATACATCTATAATAATCGATAAGTTTGTAAGCAAAAACTTTGAAAAGTTCGAAAATTTAAAAGAAATAATAATTCCAATACCAGCTTTAGATGAACTTCAAAATCAAGCATCCAAAGGAAGAAAAGAAGGAATTATTGGATTGAATGAAA
>JAWBAC010000012.1:0-13644 GCA_038997355.1 Candidatus Aenigmatarchaeota archaeon
ATGAAAGGTGGAGAAATAATTATTTATGGAAAAGCCGGAGCAAACATTGGTTGGGATTCAGAAGACGGAATAATTAGAATAAGCCAAGAATATA
Source organism: Candidatus Aenigmatarchaeota archaeon (assembly GCA_038997355.1). Taxonomy (GTDB): domain Archaea; phylum Aenigmatarchaeota; class Aenigmatarchaeia; order CG10238-14; family SpSt-28; genus JAHLMO01. The sequence goes on from JAWBAC010000012.1 coordinate 95, forward strand.
AATCTATAGCACCTAACTCAAAAGCTACTATCTATATTTGGGATAAAGAAAAGGAAGAATGGAAGAAAATATCAAATGTGGATTATAATTTTTCAAAAGATTTCACTAAAGAACTTTATCTTCATAATTACTTTCCTAGTGTTCACACTGTTTACGATGAAATAAATATAAGACGTCCATTTGGTATAAATAATATAATTTACGATACTCCAAGTATGATAGATCATATGAGAAATCCAAAAAAAGATGAGATATATGATATATTTATAAGAAGTTTAAAAGATATTGTAAAAGAAAGAGAATCTTTTAACCTATCTTTTGAGTCAGATTCATTCTTAAAAGAAATCTTACCAATTCTCTCAAATATCAATAAAGTTAAAAATAGTAGCAAACGTGTTAAAATTAAAGATGATGATAAAACAGACGTTTCAGAAGTTTTAAGAGATCATCTAAACTTATAAACCAATTTCTGCTGGTATATTATTTAAAATAAATTCTTTAGGTTTTTCAGTAAAAATTATTCTTTTTCCTAATGAAAGAGCAAAACTGATTTCTAGAAAAAAAGAAGTTTCTATATAACCAGCTGGATTGCAAATTATTAACGCATCTGATTTAAGTATAGAATCTAAATTCTTTTCTTTCAAACTAAAAACAAAAACTTTAACACCTCTTTCTTCAAGTTCTTTTTTTACTTGTAAAATATAATCAAAATGTTTATTAAAATCTCCTACTATAGTAACATATCTAAACTCTTGTCTAACTACACCATTTATTATGTTTGAATCAGAAGGTATAATTATTTCTATCCCATATTTTTCACATATTGCTTGAGCTATTGCAGAAAATGCTCTTGCCCCATGCATCCACTTTGGATTTTCTGGCATCAATCTCTCTAATTCTTCTAGAGTTATTTTTTCGAAAATTTCTTTATTTTTATTTTTGTAATCTTCTATTGTTATTAATAATGGATGATCTTCATCTTCGAATAAATTATTTGGCTTAAGAGAATAATTAGCTAACTTCATATAAGTCAATTCTCCACCAGTTAAAAATGCAATTCTTACTTTATTTTCTAATTCTGGGAGATTTTCTTTAACAAACTTTTCAATATCTTCTAAGCTTACTTTTGATATGCTTTCATTTATTTGAGGATATTTGGATAGAATCGTTCCAACTCCTATATCTAAGTTTTTTCTTTCGACTGCTTCGCTTCTATACATAACAACTAGTTCAGTTGTTCCTCCACCAGTATTTATAAGTAAAATAGGTTCATTAAGATTACATTTTCCAACCAATGCTTTTTCTAAATAAAAATTTTCCAAATCTTGACTAATAATATTGAAAAATAATCCTGTCCTCAAAAACACTTCGTATATAAATTTTATTTTTGCTTCCTGAGTTAATTTTCTGAAAATGCCAGTAGCATAAATTTTTATTAAGGCGTCTCTATTTTGATTTTTTATTGCGTCTAACAATTCAAACAACTCTTTTTTCTTCTCTTCAGAAATTCCATTTTGCGGATCGAATCCATCTTTAAAATGCACTGATTTTTGATGTAATAAAGTTAGTTTATTGTTCGAATACCCATAAACCTTAATAGTTGAAGATCCAACATCTATAAGAATTTTTCTTTTTTGTTTCATAATGAGTTAAATATTTTAGATGTATAAATTTAAAGGATTTTGCAGTAATCATATTGCCCCCGGCGGGATTTGAACCCGCGACCCCCTGCTTAGGAGGCAGGTGCTCTATCCAAGCTGAGCTACGGGGGCATAAGTATATTACTCTTAACAAACAATTCAAAAAATTAAATTAAATTTAATTCTTTAGACAATTCAGTTAGTATATCAACTGCTTTACTTTCATTTTTTCTTTTAAGCATAGGCCAATATATTACTTCTTTAATGCTATCTAAGCCCAATAATATCATTACAACTCTATCAATTCCTAAACCAGCGCCACTAGTTGGGGGCATGCCATACATCATTGCCTCAACAAATGTTTTATCATATTCATGACTTTCTTCAAAACCCAATTCTCTCATTTTTGCTTGTTCAGCAAACAATTTATTTTGAATTATTGGATTGTTAAGCTCGCTATATACATTACAAATCTCCATTCCAAAAATATAACCTTCTGCTCTTTCAACAAATTCTGGTTTATTTTTTAAAGGTTTACAAAGTGGAGTAGTTTCTATTGGATAATCTAAAACAAAGGTTGGCTCAATTAAATTCTTTTCAACAAAAGTTTCAAAGATTTCTTCTATTGCAAAACCTCTATTATACTCTTTTACTTTTAGTTGAATGTTATTTTTTTCTAAAAACTCTTTTATCTTTTCATCGCTAGCACTCTCTACATCTATTCCAGCATATTGAGCTATTAAATCTACCATCTTTTCTCTTTTCCATGGGGGTTTCAAATCGATTTCATATTCTTTTTCGCCGATTTTTCTTTTTACTATGCTAGTACCTAAAACTTCCTTAGCAGCTTTATATACCATTTCTTCAATTTCTTTTAGTTTACTTTCTCTATCTGTATATGCTTCATACCATTCAAAACCTATAAATTCTGGATTATGTTTTACATCAATACTTTCGTTTCTGAAATTTTTGGTTATCGCAAAAACTTTATTAAAGCCAGAAATTATCAAAATTTTTAAATAAATTTCTGGACTAATGCTTAAAAACCAATTCTCCTTTAAATCGTTAACAAAAGTTATAAAAGGTTTTGCATATGCGCCCCCATAAATTGGTTGAACTAAAGGAATTTCTGTAGAAAAATCTAAATAGCCTCTAGAAATCAAATATTCTCTAAATGTTTGAATAACTTTTACTTTTGCTTCAAAAATTTTTCTAACATTTTCGTTAAGAATTACATCTAAATATCTTTTTCTATATCTTTCTTCAACATCTTCTAATCCAAACCATTTATCTGGCAAAGTAATTAAGGCTTTAGAAATTATTTTTATTTCTTCACAAAAAATAGTTAATTCTCCTTTAATTGTTCTACCTACAATTCCTTCACATCCAACAAAATCCCCTCTTTGAATGTATTCTTTAGCATATTCAAAATTTTTTGTTTTATCTTTACTTACTGCTAATTGAATTTTTACTCCATCATCAACTAAATCATAAAATATTAAATTTCCATGCCTTCGAATTGTTATAATTCTTCCTGCAACCCTAACTTTTTTATTTAAAAAGTTTTCTGCATTAGAAACTATCTCTTTTACGCTATTAGTTATTTCAAATTTAGTTATAGAAAAAACATCCTCAAATTTTTCTTTTATTTCTTTGTAAATTTTTAATCTGTTTAGAATATCTTCTTTTAACCCAATAGTCATAAAAAGATTAATAAATAAATAAAATCTTTTTATTTCTTTCTCTTTTTCCAGTATTTAGGACCAACACTTCCAACTTTTAATGGCATTCTTGCAGAAGTTTGTTTAGAAACTTTTGGTCTCTTGCTTTTACCTCCCCATGGATGATCTACAGCATTCATTTTTGTTGGGCTAACCATTGGCCATTTTTTGTTTCTAGCTTTCATTGCATGATACTTTTTACCAGCTTTCAAAAATGGTTTTTCGTGCCTTCCATATCCAGCTGGTACTCCTATGCTTGCTCTACATCTTAAATCTAATTCAACAACTTTTCCGCTCGGTAATTGAACTTTTGCGAACTTTTCTGATTTACCTATTAATATTGCTGCACTTCCTGCGGCTCTACATAATTTAGGTCCGCTACCAGGAAATAATTCTATTCCATATATTTTCGATCCATCTGGAATATCTTTTAGCATTAAAACACTTCCTATAGTTGGCTCACCATTAAAAGAAATTATGTCGCCAGTTTTAATTCCATCGGGAGCTATTTGATAGAATGTTTGACCATTATCTAATTTAACTATAGCTATAGGAGCAGTTCTTTCAACAGTATGAATAATATCTATAACCTTTCCATAAATTTTATCGAATATAGCTGGATAAGTATAATCGCAGAAAAATCTATGAGAGGGAGCTCTATATCTAGGTCCGCCTTTTCCTCTAGCCCTTATTATAGGTCTCTTTCCCATAGAAAAATATTAAAGATATTTATTTATGAATAAATATAAATTCGTAAACATTATCTCTAATTCCTTCGAATTTTACAAAACCGAATCTAATAAATTGAATTCTTTCTCCAATAATAATTCTTCTCAGAGTACTTTCTCCATATCCATATATTTCTTTTAAGCTATCTTCATTTATTTTACCATTAGTTATTAATGGTTCTGCTTTAATTACTTTTACTTTTACAAAATCATCATTTAAACTAACCCAATGTATTTTTTTCATATCTTTTACTAATTCTTCGCCAATTTTTTCTGCAATTATTTCGTTTTCTGTTTTTTCGATTATTCTTATGTTATACAAATCTATTAGTCTTACTTCATCGCCAACATTTAAGCTATTAAAATCGCTTTCAGAAATATAAAAATTGCCCTTAGTTAAAATTTCTCTATAACCTCTATCTTCATAATCTGGATGGAATTTTATTTTTGCAAACTTTGTTGGAGCATTAATTACTTTTAAATATTTCGGATTGTCAACAAAAAAATATCTATTTGCAAATTTATCTAAATGCTGCCTGTTTATGCTTTCTAACATTTCTATTTCTATTTGGCTTTCAGTTTTAGAAATTCCAGTTCTTTTTACAAAATCTAATATTGCTTGAGGCAAAAATCCTCTTTTCTTTAATGCACTTACAGTAACTAATCTTATGTCATCAAAACCTTTTAAAATTCCTTTTTGAATTAATTCTCTTATTTTTCTTCCAGAAGTTAATTGATTTTTAATCTGAAATCTTGCAATTTCAATAATTTTTGGATGAGTTTTAATTCCTAAGGCTTCTCTAATCCAATTTTGTAATTCTGTTCTCATTTCAAACTCTTTGCTTCTAAATCTATGAGTTATTTTTTCCCAATAGTCTAATAAAGCAGTTCCAAAATCGTATAGCGGCCAAACAAAATATTTATTTCCAACAACAGGATGAGTTTTATAAGAAATTCTAACTAATGCAGGATCTCTCATTACGTAATTTTTATGATTCATATCTATCTTAGCTCTTATGCTTACTTCTCCCTCTTTATAATTTCCAGAAAGCATTTCCTCAAAGATCTTTAAACTTCTTTCTATTGGTTGGTTTCTATGTTCGCATTCTAATCCTTTAGCTCTATATTCTTTTACTTTTTCCTTGGGACAAAAACAAGCATATGCTTTATCTTTTGCTATTAAAATTCTAATTGCTTCGTAATATTCTTCTAAGTGCAAACTCAATACATCTTCATAATCCCATTCTATTCCTAACCATTTTAAATCATCTCTTATTGCATTATAGTATTCTCTTTTAACTTTTTCTGGATTACTATCTTCAAATCTCAAAATGAATTTTCCATCGTATTTTTTTGCATAGTAATAATTTAAAAAAGCAGCTTTTACATGACCTATATGCAAATATTTAGACGGTTCTGGTGGAAACGCAGTAATTACTTTTCCTTTTTCGGCTTCTGGCAATTCAAACTCTTTTTCTTTTTTCTCTTCTAAGGTTACTTCTAACTCTTTTGCTAATTCTTCTAATTTTTCTTTTGGTAAATTGTTTATTTCATTGATTTTTTGAAAAACGATTTCTTTTATTTCATTGATTTTTTCTTTTAGTTCTTTGTTTTCAGCAATAATCTTAGAAATTACTACTTCAGCTTTTGCCTTTCCATATTTTAATGCGTTTTTTACTAAATGCTTTAAAACTAGTTTTTCTATATCCATAAATATTTAAGCTTAATTAAATAATTATGGCCATAACAATAAAAAACGTAATGGATCTGTATGATAGAGATGTTTTCACAACCAAAGGACAATATGCAGGAAGAGTAAGAGATGTAGAAATAGATTTAAGCAAAGGTAGAATAAGAGCTTTAGCAGTGGAAGTAGCAAAAGGAAGTTTTTTAGAAGCTGTTTTGGGTGGCAAAAAAACGATAATAATTCCTTATAGCTTAATTAATTCAATAGGAGATATAGTTTTAATAAAGTATGATTTTAGCGAATTACAAAAAGAACAAGCTCAACAAGAATCTTCTAAGGAATGAAACCAAGAAAAGTTAAAGAACTAGAATGGCAACAAGTTGGTAATATTTATATTCTTATAGATAAAAAAGAGAATAAAAGCTATACTTTAGATGCCATTTCTTTTTTAGTTTGGATGCAATGCGATGGAAAAACAGATGTAGAAGATTTGGTGGATCTATTTTCTATAAATGGAAATAGAGATATTGTTAGAAGTGCTGTAATGAATATTCTGGAAAATTTAAAAAATTTGAATTTAATTGAATGGTAATAGAAAGAATTTCTACCGGAATTGAAGAGCTAGACAAAATATTAGAAGGTGGGTTTGTAAAAGGTAGTTGTATTTTGGTTTCTGGATATCCTGGTGCTGGAAAAACTATATTTGGTTTTCAGTTTTTGATTGAAGGATTAAAAAAAGGTGAAAACGGAATATATTTTACTTTAGAAGAAAGTAAACAAGATTTATTGGATGATGTTGAAAGATTTGGATGGAAAGAATTTTTAATTGAAAAAGAAAAAGAAGGTAAATTATTAATTCAAGAAATTTTACCAACAAGCATAGACAAAATCTCTGCAGAAATAATAAGATATGTAAATTTAGTTAAGCCACAAAGAGTTGTAATAGATAGTGTAACTTTGATTGAAAACGCTTGGGAAAGTTATCAAGAAATTGGAAAAATAAGAAGATCTATATTTAACATTGTTAAGTATTTGAAAAATAAAAAAATAACTGTTCTTCTTTTATCTGAAGCAAAAAAAGATGAAATTTCTTTTGAAGAGTTTTTGGCTGATGGAGTTATTAAACTATATTACTTAGCACAATCTTTGCCTAGAGCGTTACAAATAACAAAAATGAGAAAAACAAAACATACATTAGATTTAATACCTTTTGAAATTACAAGCAAAGGTATTGAAATTAAAAGACTTATTTAATTTTTTCTAATTCTTCTACTTTTAAAACTTTTATTCCTTCTTCTGTTATTTTAAAAGGATGAATTAATGTTGAATGATTAGTTCTTCTCATTTTTCTTATGGTTAATGTTCTTTGGAATTCCTCGCTTACTGGCACGAAATCTAATTTTATTACTGCATCTACTAAAAACTCTACTATTCCGCTTCCACTTAATTTTTCACTTCCTTCTTCAATGCTTCCAGTTAATATTGATGTTACATCATAAGATTTCAACTTTTCTATTAATAGGCTTAACCCAACCCTTGCCAAATATGGATCTCTTAAAAATTGCTCTATCATGGAAACGCTATCTATAACAACTCTTTTTAAGTTGATTTCCCTATATAAAACATCTATTTTTTCTAGAATAGTATTTATATAAATTTTAACCAACTTAGACGCATCTATTTCTGTTGGAGAAAAAAGTAATGGCCTTATAGAATATACTTTTATTAATCCGTTTCTAACAAATTCAACAAAATTCCATTTTTTGAAGGTAGATTGGATATCATTAACTATATCTTCTTCTGTTTCTTCTGTAGTTATGTATACTCCAGGTTCGCCTCTTTTAGCTCCTTCATACAAAAAACTTCCACAAAATAAAGTTTTTCCAGTACCTGTTTTTCCAGTAACTAATATTACACTTCTTTTTACAAAACCTCCTTCTATTAATTCGTCTAAACCTATAACTCCAGTACTAACTCTTTCAATGCCCATATATTAATTATTTTTTCTTGGAAATTTAAATCTCTTAATATTTTCCACAAAAAGATTTTTTAATAGTTTAAACATGTAAATAGGATTAACTCTTTCCTTTAATAGTTTTGTTTGTTCTTCTTTTAATTTCTTGATTTTTCCTCTTATCTCTAAAATTCTCGACTGCTTTTCCATAATCATCTTTTTGAATAGTTCTTCAGAAATCTTTCTCATAAAGAATTGTTTTTGAAGTTCTAATCTCGCTGCTAATAAAGAACTCTCTTCTAAACTCAATTTTTTAATTTCCTTAGAAATTTTTAAATAAGGTAAGATTATTTGAGATAAGAAATAGTAAGCTATTAAACTCAATAAAATGCCAATTAAAATTTCTCTTTGATGTTTGGAAAAGTAATAATAAATTTTTTTATTTTCAATAGCGTTTTTAAGATAATTGTATGTTTTTAATAATTCATTAACATTTTTTTCAAAAGAAATAGTATCACTCTTTTTAATGTTATCAACTATTTCAAATATTAAGCTATTAAAAGTTTCTATTGCTTGTAATTCTTCAGAAGTTAGTAAATTAAGTTTCTTATATTCTTCTAAGATTTTCATTAATTCTTTTCCTCTTTCTTGAACATCGCTAAAAATTTCAAAAAGTTTATTCTTTTCTACATTTATTCTAATGCTCTTTTGATATATTAGTTCTTTGTTCTCTTCGTTATAAATTAGAAGTGTTAATAAATATTCTTTTGGTATTAAAGTTAGTAATGATTTAATTGTTATGCCAACTTCTCTATAATCATTAATTTTTAGATGTATTTTATTATCCGAAAGAGTAATGTTGCAGCAATCAGATGTTGCACTTAAAACTAAAATAACATCCTTTTCTCCAACATTTTTAACAGTTAATTTTATAGTTTTTTCGTATCCTTGAATTAGTGTTACGTTTTCATCTACCTCAACTTCAATTTTTGGAGGAATGCATTCTATAGATGGAATACATCTTTCTTCTTCAGCACAACCAGAAGGATTACATTTTCTTATTTGATACATTTCATTAGCTTTACATTTTCCTTTTCCACATCCAACATTTTGCCAATTTTCGCAAGTGCATTGCTTAGTTGGAATTGCTGGTGCACCAAAACCTCCACCTATAGCTGCGCCACCGGAAGGTTGAGATGATAAAACCAATTCCTTAGTTTTTAAATTAATGTAATCAAAACCGTAATTTCCAAAATCGTCAAAAACTAAGAAAGAAATGTTAAAGTTTTGATTGTATGAATTTGGTGCATAACATTGAGATTGACAATCTTTAAATGAATATGAAGAAGTTAGAAAACCACATGCATTATAATAAAAGAATGAGCTATCAAAATAAGTAAAGTTATAGGATGAATCTAAACAATAAATTAGTGAATTTAAATTCTGTAATTCTTTATCTTTTCTAACATTATAGACTCTTATAGTAGGCAATAACCCAGGTCCTGCAATTGATGTCCCAGGCTCAAATATATAATTATTTGGAGGAGAAATTATATCTATTAAGAGCTTATTAGATAGCTCAAAAGATAAATTCAAATATCCTTTATTTCCTTTTTTAGTTACATTTACACTCAAATTTATCATTCCTGTATTAAAAGTTGAATTAGAAAGAAAGATTTCGAAAAATGTTGATTCATTAGAAATGTTATAATTGCTTTCATTCCATATTGGTTTATCAACAATAAAATCATTAACATCTTTTGCAAAAAATATTATTTTTTCCCCAAAATTATATATTGCATATTTTGGTTCGTAATCTATGAAATAGATATCGACTACACTAATATTTTTATAATTAGAAATATCGAAGTTATGTGTTTCGTTTAAATCGAATGCGTATATCCTTATAGAAAAGTTCCCAGTTTGATTTAATTCTACGTTGTTTGTGGAAAAGTTAAAAACCCAAAGATTTGATCTAATTAGTGAAGCATTAAGCATTAAAGAATCGTTTGGATATTTGATTTCTGCTATAACCTTAGCTACAAAAATGTTATCAACAACATTTGCAATAATAGATGCAGAATCAAATAAATTAAATGTAGATGTATTTTTTGCAAATTTTTTAAACCAAAAGTCTATTATCTTTGGTGGCTCAATATCTAAAGGATAAATAGTTATGCTAAATTCAATAGAATTATTAGAGTAACAATAATTGCAAGAAGTGTTAACAAATGTTAAAACTGTTTTGTTTGGCTCGTTTTTTATCAAAGCTTGGATATTCCAAGCAATTTCTGTTGAATTTTTCCATAATAATTCGCTAACATTTTTCTCAAAAGTTTCATCGCTAGTAATGTTTATGTATTCTTGGTCAGAAGAGCTAAAAATTAAAGTAACATTCAGTAAATCTCCTCTATATGCAGTTAATATTATACTATAATTTTGAGTTTGGCCTGATAGCATTGCTGGATAGGTTTTATCAGAAACTTTTAATAAAGGAATTCCAAAATTTATGAAAAATGAAGAATTTGGATAATAAATTTTATCACTAAAATTACTAATTGCTTCAAAATTTACATAATAAGTTCCGCTTCGAGTAAAATTAGTAAAATTGAAGTAAAATTCATAACAATAATCTAATCTTGGCTCAACTGGAAACGCTTGAACTTCATATATTGCAACAATATTTGAGACATCTATTATTATTTTCTTTGCTTTTATCGGAATTGTAAATTTATGAATTATTTTTGACTTTGATTGATTCACTTGAATGTTTTCTAAAAATCTGATTATATTATCACTAGCATCTACATATGAAACATTTGCATAAGTTGTTGAGCCAGTTTCCCAAGTAATTTCAATTCTATCTAATGTTACAATTTTTGGAAATGTAATATTAATTTGCGCAGGCAATGAATTAAGCTGAGACCAGTACGTATCTAATTTTTCATCTATAACAAAAATTGCATTTTCATTCTTTATGCTTGCATTAGCGATACTTCCTTTATTTGTGCTTGCTACATTACCTTTTTCAATATTAATTTTGCATTCACTGTAATTTTTAGGAATTGCTGTTTCGAAGATAATATTTTCTATTCCAGAATTAAATGGTTTAAATATTGAAGAATTAATTTTAAAAGAGCTTGCATTTCCAAATATTCTCGCTTTAATTAAAACAAATTCATCTATAAAGCTAACATTTGGTTCGATAAATGTTGCCTCTTTAACAAAATCTGGTAAAATTACTTCAAAGCTTTCGGAATAGCTAGAAGAAGAACCATGTTGCGGAAATGCATAAAATGTTATTGTAGTAATTTCGCTTCCAGCATTATATCTAGAAGAACTTCTCCATTTATCTATACAAAATGTTCCGTTTGCTATTCCCTCAATAACGTTTGAATGATAATTAAATTCATCGTTTGTTAAATTAATCGCATAAGGATTTAAAATTGAAATGTTAGTGCTAACGAACCATAAATCTCCATTAATTGCTTTAATTCCTATGGTTGTATAGAAAGTTTGATTGGTTAAAACATAATAGTATGGATTTAATACAAAAATTTCTGAATTTCCAAATGAAACATTAAAATCTGAAGTTTTATTTTCTAAAAACCATATTGAATTACTTTCAACAAATATTTCAATACTATAATTTCCGCTTCTTGGTGGAATGAAAGATAAATTATAAAGATAAACAGGTTGATTTTCAAATACTATTTTATCGAATGATAAATTTAGTTCTATATAAGAATTTTGAAGTCTACAATCTTCTGTAATATTAACGAAATAAACTTTTGCAAAAACTCTTTTTATTTCGCTTGCATTTCCGCTAATGTTTGCGTAAACATTTTGATAATTTCCAAAATTTAAAGAAGTAGATACTACAGAAACTGGAAATCCGATAATTTCAAATGTTTTTTCTTCTGTACTATAAGTACCATTTTGAGGAATTGAAGTTGCATTTAAACTAACTGAACCAAAATCTAAAATGCTAACATTAAATTCTAAAGTCATTTCAGTTCCATTGGTTAAATTCAATAGCGCTGGATGATAAATTTGCTCGATTTTAATTTTTGAAAAATCACTAGAGTTTAAGCTAACATTAACTAACCATAAATCTCCATTAATCGCTTTTAACTTAACCTTTGCAAAAAACGTTTGATTAATTAAAATTTTTTGGAAGTTAGGAAAGGAAATGTTTATTATTGAATTTCCGAAGTTTACAAAAAATGAGGATTGATTATTAACTTTTCCATATGGAGAGTTTGCATCAACTTCAAAAGTTAATTTGTAATTTCCACTTCTTTTTGGAATGAATTCTAATTTATATTCACAAAGATATGGTAAATAACATTTTGAAAAAGATAAGTTATATTGTTCGATTGTATCTACTAATATTCCATTTGAAATATTAATGTATTTTATACTAACGTTTACATAATTTATTGTACTTGCGTTTGTTACGTTTGCAATTAATAGAATTGCATCACCAAAATTTAAAGTTGATGCATTTAATGCTATCGGTAAAGTTAAATTTAAAACTTTTATTGTTGTTGATTTTTCATTTATTTCGCTTGCATAGTAATACAAATCTAATGCATCACTAATATTACATTTAATGGTATAATCTCCTAAGTTTTGAGGAACATTAAAAGAAATTGATGCGATTCCACTTGAATCTGTTAATTTAGAAGCTATGTAATTATTGTTTATCCAAAAAGAAACATTATATCTTTGAATTGGAGTTGATAAATTTGCATCTATTACTCTACAAGAAACTAAAATTGGTTCGTTTGGATATAAGTAACTATCATTAAAATAAATTTCTGAAACTTTTGAAAATCCGTAAAGATAGAAAGTTTTTAAGTATGTAGTATTATATCCACCAAATTCATTAACTGCAGTTATGTTTATTGTAATTGGGCCAAGCTTTGAATATTGAGTAAAATTTGAAGTATTGATAGTAAAATTAACCCAATATTTATATTGAGAAATGTTTGAAATAGAAAATAAATTTGAATAATTAATGACATCGTATTTTAAGAAGTTTCCTGTTGCATTATGATAAACATATGCATAAGAAACGTTTGTTATGTCGAATAATGCACCTATTTTAATTATATCTCCTCTTTTTATATTAACTGACTCGCTTAAAATAGAATTATCAAAGAAATTGTAAAAATTATAGTTAGAATATGTTAAATCAAAATACGAAATGTTTAAGAACACCCAATCAATTCTAAATGCTGTACATCTATCATCATTGTCATATCCATAGAACACTATTCCAGAATTTTTTATTTTTTCTAAAGAGTTAAAATAATTTATTACAGAACTTTCTACTATTTTATCAATAGTTTCCCATAAATTACAAGTGTTTTGTGATAAGGGAAAAACATCATAGTAATTTAAATTTCCCGTTAAATTTTCAAAAATTTGGACATAACATCTATCATTACTATCATCACCCAAATCGGAAGAAGATGACAATAAACTCCAAATACAGGTTCTTGAAGAACTTGACCAAGTACCTTGAACTTTATACGCTTCTATACCAATTTTAACATCTAAAACGTTTATATCATACCTTAAATTGTCAAAAAATGTAGAAAAATTATATCTGCCCCACTGTTCTGCTCTTATTGAGAATATGGCAAGACCGTATGTATTATCAGAAGAATTAATATAAGAAATTGCATTTTGATTACAATTTGTATTAATTGTACTACCATAGCTACATTCTATTATTCGAGAAACATTTAAGTACATTTGAGGATCTATCAAGTTAAGAACTAAATTTTTTGTTTCTAAAGAAAAAACTAT
>JAWBAC010000013.1:0-13379 GCA_038997355.1 Candidatus Aenigmatarchaeota archaeon
AAAAATAAATTAATATGGCTGTTTTAAATGAAGTAAAAACTTTTGATACTTGCCCAAAATGTAAAAAACAAGCAAAAGTGAAGTATGAGCTAATGAGTAGTAATGAAAAATGTAGTATAGTAGTTAAGATTTATGAATGTCCTTTTTGCGGTTATAAAGGGCCAAGAGTTTAATCTTTTTAGCTTCTAGTATAAATTCCTTAAATATATAAGTGAAGAAATCTAAAGATAGAAATATTGTTTTTCCTATATGAACAAAATTAATCATTGTTTTTCCTATTAGAATGATTACTAAGAAAGAAGCGAATAGCCTAAAAACAAAAGAGATGTAAAAAGCATATTCTAAGTTAATTTGAGAAATTATTCCTCCAACAAAATTTCCAAAAATAGATCCCAAACCTATAAAAATGTTAATAAAACTTATTTTTTCAGTCATTCCAAAATTTTTTGTTACATATGTTGTATGCAAAATGCTAAACAAATTCCAAGCAATTCCAGAAACAAAGGATAATAACAAAATAATTTCGAAACTTTTTGTAGTAACCCATATTAATGGCACTAAGGAAATGAAAAACGTTGCTAATTGAAATAAACTTATTATATCAAACTTTCTGTTTAATCTTTTAATAACTGAAGAAAAAAGTAAAAAAACTAGCATTTCTGTAGCAACTATTAAAGACCACTCAAATTCAGATTTTTCTAAAACTTTTTTCAAAAAAACAGAAAAAAATGGACCAGCAATACCAACAGCAAAATAAAAAAAGAAAATGAATAAAGAATATCTTTTTAGCTTTTCATCTTTAAAAATATCTTTCAATTTTCTAAATATTTCCTTTACATCTTTTATTTTTTTGCTTTCTATATTATCTTCAACTCTTATTTTTTGTAAAACAAAAATAGAAAAGATAGACAAAATTAAAGGAATGTAAAAAATTAGCAGAAAATAAGAAAAAATAGATATTAAAAATCCAGAAATTACTGTAGTTATTAATGTTGCAGATGCATATATTATTGCTAAATTTGAAACTTTTTCATACCTATTTGTAGTAAAGACTTTTGAAATTAACCAAGTATAGCATACCGATATTAAAGCGCTAGATATTGCTCTTAAAAATATTGCAAAAATAAAAATTATTTCGCTCTTAGCATAATAAAGAATTGCTATAGATAGCCCCCAAAGTAATAAAGCTACTGAAAAAACTGTTTTTATAATTTTTGGATTTACTAAAAACAATGAAATGAAAAAAGTTAAAATATAAGAAATGTTTAATATTGCATTAAAACTTCCTATAAACAGGTTTGAAAAGCCAAGATGTAATGCGTATAATATTATGAAAGGTGCAATAATTCCCGCACTAACATCCAGCAAAAATTCTAGATAATATATTTTTTTACTCATTAAAAATATTTTGTTTTTATGTACGATAAAGTTTTTAGGGCATACGATATTAGAGGTATATATCCTAATGAAATTAACGAAGATTTTGCATATAAATTAGGAATTGCAATTTCAAAATTTCTAAAACAAAAAAATAAAAAAGTTGTTGTTGGAAATGACGTAAGATTAAGTAGCGAAAGCCTAAAAAACTCTCTTATAAAGGCTTTGAATGAAAGCGGAGTAAAGGTTATAGATATAGGATTAGTTCCAACACCTTTAGTTTCTATAGCAACTAAAATGCTTAAAGCAAACTTAGGAATTTCTGTAACTGCATCTCACAATCCTAAGGAATGGAATGGATTTATATTGAATGATTCAAAAGGAATTGCAATAGGTTTAGGCTTTGGATTAGAAAAAATAAGAGATTTAATGAAAGAAGAAGCAAATATAAAAAGTAAAAAAGAAGGGATAACAGAAAAAATAAATTTCGAAGAAAAGTATTTAGAATTTATCAGAAAAAAATTTAATTTTCAAAGCAATCTAAAAGTAATAATAGATGCTGGCAATGGAAACGCAAGCGAAATACTTCCAAAAATCTTAAAAGAATACAACAAAGGAATTAATATAGAATTGTTTTGTAGGTTTGATGGAAATTTTCCCAACAGAGATCCAGAGCCAAAAAAAGAAAATTTATCGAAACTAATTGAAAAAGTTCTTATTGAAAAAGCTGATATAGGATTTGCATACGATGGAGATGCTGATAGAATTGCTGTTATAGATGAAAGAGGTAATGTTTTGTCTTCGCACCAAATACTCTCTTTATTAATGCAGTCTTATGGTAGCAAAATGAAAAATAAAAAAGTTGTTATAGAAGTTTTGAGCTCATTGGCTGCTATGGAAGAAATAAAAAAATATAAAGCCAAGCCAATAATATCTAAAGTTGGAAGAACTTACATTCAAAACGAAATGTACAAAAATAAAGCATTATTGGCTGCTGAAATTTCTTATCATTTTTATTTTAAGGAAGCATTTTATCAAGATGATACTATTTTTGCAACCTTAAAAATTTTAGAACTGCTTTCAAAAACAAATAAAAAAGTTTCTGAGCTAATAAAAGATGTTCCAAACTATTTTTACGAAAGTAAAAGAGTAGAAATTTCAGATGAAAAGAAGTTTATGTTTGTTGAAAGTTTAGAAAAAGATTTTAAAGATTATAAAATTGAAAAAATAGATGGTATAAAAGTTTGGTTAGATGCAGAAAGCTGGATTTGTATTAGAGCTTCAAACACTGAACCAAAAATTTCTATTGCATATGAATCAAAAAATCAAAAAAGGTTTGAAGAATTAAAAGAGATAGCGAATAGAATTATAGAAAAAGCAAGAATTTTTTAGTGGGCGGGGGGAGATTCGAACTCCCGACCTCCCGGTTATCAGCCGGGCGCTCTACCGCTAAGCTACCCGCCCATACTAATCTATCATAAATTAATTTCTTTTATGATTAAATTTTTAATTTCTTCATAAACTTTATTCCAATTTTCTCTAGATAGAAAATATATTTTTCCAAAATTTTCAAATTCTTTTATATATGCTCTATGAAGTGTAGCCAACAAATTTATTTCGTTTTTCAAAATTTTTTGAATAAAATTTTTGAATTTATTGCTTAACATTTCCATTTTACCTATTTCATCGATTATTAAAAGCTTTGCATTTAAATCTATCTTTTCAACAATTTCTTCCAAAACTCTTAAGTTTAAAAAATATCCTGCATATGATACGCTCGAATTAAATTCGTTCTTCTTAGAAGCGAAAAGATATTCTTTTTGTTCATCAATAAAAAACATTTTAAACCCAATTCTATAATCATTTCTTAAAATTTCTTCAGTAAAAAATCCAGAGATTTTAGTTTTTTCTTTAAACTCTTCGTAAATTCTTTTTATTAAAGTGGTTTTTCCGCTCTTAGGCAAACCAGAAACAAATATTCTCATTAAAAATTAGATCATTCTTCTCAATAAATCATTTATCTCTTTTCCTATGTATCCTAAAATTCCTTCTGGATATTCTAATTTTTTGCTTTTCTTTAATCCACCTTTTGGCGGATGCAATCTAAAAACTCTTTTGAATTCAGAAAAATCTTTTAGTTTTTTCTTTCCCTCATAAAGCAAATCAGCAAGCTCTTCAAAAGAATTTATTCCATATTTCTTTAGATCTTCTATTTCAACTTTTTTATCGCCAATTTTTTTCAATCTTTTTTTCAAAAGTAAAACTAAGGTTTCTTTATCTATTTCTCCATAGCTAACATAATTTTTTACTTTCTTTAGCATTCCTAAAATAGATGGAGTATTCTCTACTAATACGCAAGAGTTTATGTATCTTAGATTTAAGAGTAGAAGAGTATCTTTTATTTCTTTTGGTGCTTTAATTCCACTTCGCATCCTTATTACTGCTAATAACATAGAAATGATATTTAAATTTAAAAGATTTAAATCTTATCTACTCTATCTATTCCAATAACTTCAAAACAAAATTCTAGTATTTTTTTGGTTAAAAGAAGCAAAACAATTCTCAACTTTCTTTTTTCTTCATCTTTTTCGTCTATTATTCTACAGTTTTCGTAAAATATGTTGAATGTTTTGGAAAGTTTATAAGCATAGTTAGCTATTTGACTTATCTCTAAAGTTTTTGCTACAGAATGTATTACATCTTCAAACTTCAAAACCTCTCTAGCTAACATATTTTCAAATTCATTTAGTTCGCAATCAAATTCTTTAACTTCTAAAATTTCTAAATTTCTTATTATTGAATTTATTCTTGCATAAGTATACATCAAATAAATTGCTGTATTTCCATCAATTCTTAATGCTTCGTTAAAATCAAAAATCAAATCTTTATCTTTATCTAATTTTATCATTTCATACCTCAAGCAACTTTTTACAATTTTCTTAACCAAACTATTATCTTCAATATTTCTCTCTTTCAAAACATTTACAACTTTTTCTTCAAATTTTTTAACTAAATCATCTACATTAACTATTAAACCTTTTCTACCACTCATTTTAACAACATCTTTTTCGCTTTCTATTCCTAATTCTTTTGCTGCATTTTTTGATAACAAAACTAAGCCATACGAATAGTAAATGTATTTTTTGTTCGAAATTTCACTAATTAAATTTTGAATTACGTATTGATTTTCTGCTTGCTCTCTACCTATTACATTGATAGACAAATCAAAATTTTCGAAATCTTCAATCTCTTTTCCATTAAAATCAGTTTGATACAAGTCTTTTCCATTAGGCTGAGTTAAGAATTTTGAAAATAAAAACTTTTTAGAAATTAAAGAATGTTTCCAAAAAGCATACGCAATATCTTTAGCTAAATAAGTTAAAGTTCCATCACTTCTTATTAACACAAGTTTTGTAGATTTTGAAGGTATGACATAAGTTCCAACTTTTCTTTTTATTATAGAAGAAGAGTAATCATCTAGTTTTTCAACAATTTCTTTATTTTCATCTATGTATTCTATTTTTTTCAATTCTTGCAATCTATTAAAAGTTTCGCTCCATAAACCAAATCTAATTATATCACTTTCTTTGTTTATGAAATCATAAAATATATCAAAATACCAAATAGTTTCTAATTGAGCTCTTAGAACTTTTTCAACTATTTTTTTGTTTAGTTCGAAAGTAAAGCTATTTTCTTCTTCTAATTCCTTAACTATTATACTTTTAAGTTTTCTTAGATTTTCATCTTTTTCCAATAGTTTATTAACTTCAGAATAAATTTTTCCGCAATAAATATCGAACTTTTCATTAGTTTCTATTGGCCTATTCAAATATTTAAATGCTATTAATAACTCTGCCATTTGAGCACCTGTATCATCTATATAGTTAGCAACAAAAACTTTATTGCCTAATAATCTTAGAAATCTTGCAATGCTATCTCCTAAGCATGCATTCCTTAAATGACCTATATGTAATGCTTTATTCGGATTAGCACTAGTATGTTCAACCAAAATTTTATTTGCTATTTTAATTTCAAATTTAAATTCTTTTAAAAATCTTGGAAGAAATTTTTTCCAATCTATATAGATGTTAAAGAAATCACCAATTTTTTCAAAAGATTTTACTAATTCTTCGCTTTTTAAAGCCTTTTCTATTTCTTTTTCTAAAATTTCTGCATCTATGCCATATTTTTTTGAAAGTTTTCTAATGTTAAAACTTATATCTCCATATTTATCCTTTATTTCGATATCTTCGAAACTTAAATTCAATTTTTGTAATAAATTTTTCAACATAAATTTATGGATGTATTTGATTTATTAAAGCTTGGGACATTAGCACTATTTTATACAAAAGCTAGTATCGATGATATAAAAACCACAGAAATAAGGGATTTTGATGTTTATTTTTTTGTATCTATGCTAATTTTTTTGAATATTTTGCAATTTTTCTATTATAAAGATTTAAACATTCTGATAAATTTTGCTATTAGTGCTTTAATATTTGGATCGATAGGTTTTCTTTTATATTTTACTGGACAATGGGGTATGGGAGATTCTTATTTACTATTTTCCTTTGGCTTACTAAATTTATTTGATAATATTTTAGAAATAATGAACTGGGTTTTAGTAACATTTATTTTTGGTATTTATTTTATTTTTATCTATTCCTTTATTTTTATTTTCGTTTCTAAAAAAATAGAAGAAATGAAAATAATAGAAAGCATATCTATGTTCTTGGGTTTAATGCTTTTAATTTTTTCAATTTTGTTCGCTATTTCGAAAGAAATTATTGCAGCTCTTTTCTTAATATTAATGTTTTTATACGTTTCAATACCTTTCTTAAACTTTGCAAAAAATTCCTTAATAAAAAAAGTAAAAGTTAGCGAGTTAAAAGAAGGAGATGTTTTATTAGAATTTAAAGTTTGGAGAGGGATTACTAAAAAAGAGATTGAAGAACTAAAAAGAAAAAAAATTAAGTATGTATATGTTAAAGAAGGTGTAAGATATGCTCCAACATTTCTTTTTGTTTTGATTGTATTTATTTTTGAGAAGATATTTGGAATAACTATTTTTTCTTTCTATCCTCTAAACTATTTTCTAATTTAAGTGCTTCATTAATCAATTTTAATATTGAAGTGCATGCAGCTAAAATATGAGAAAAATTTTCATCTTCTATTTCATAAATCAAAGAAGAATTTTTTATAGATAGCTTTTCTTTATCTTTTTTAATATCTGGCAATAGAGATTTATAAATTCTTTCTGCTAATTCAGAATTTTGTAAATTAATTTCTAATAAAACTTTTTTCATAATTTAGATTAGCTTAAAATAAATTTTTAATTATGCCTGCAAATTTGCCAGCTGAATGGTATGCAATAGAGAAAAAATATTTGGAAGCAAAAACATTAGAAGAAAAAATATTTTGGCTTGAAAAGCTAATAGGTAAAACTCCAAAACATAAAGGTACAGAAAATCTTTTGGCAGATTTAAGAAAAAGATTATCCAAACTAAAAGCTTTATTAGAGAAGAAAAGCAAAAAAGTTGGAAGTAGTTATACTTATTTCAAAAAAGTTGGAAGCATAGTAGTTAGTATTTTAGGAATTGCAAATTCTGGAAAAAGTTATTGGTTAAATAAACTTTGCAATACAAATTTAGATAGTAGTGAAGCTGAATACGAAACAAAAGAACCAAAAAGTGGAATATTTTTATTAGAAGGTATTGAGTTTCAGCTAGTAGAAATACCTTCATTCTTTCTTGATAGACATATGTGGATTCCAAGAATTTCTGATGCTAACATATTTTTAATTTCTGATGCATTAGATTTAGATGCTCAGCTAAAAGTTTATGAAGAAATAAAAAATAAATACGAACTAAATAACTTATTTTTGGTTATTAACGATGTTTTGAAAAAGGATTTAAAAATAAATGCATTAAAAATGAGTGAACACGAAAAAGTTTTTTCTGAAATATGGAAATCTTTAAATAAAATAAGAGTATTTACTAAACCCCCAGGAAAAGAGGTAAGCGATAAAGCCTTAATTTTAGATAAAAATTCTACAGTATTAGATGCTATAAGAGAAATTAATGAAAGTATGATAGAAAAGTTTAAATTCTGCATAGTTTACAGAAATGGAAAAGAAATAAGAGTCGGACAAAATTTTGTTTTAGAAGATAAAGATATCATAGAAATAAGGACAAAAGCTTAATTTTTTGGGCCGGGCGGGATTCGAACCCGCGACCTACGGGTCTCTTCATTATCTCAGAGCTTTTAGTTTCTCACTAAAAGCCCGCCGCTCTACCATGCTGAGCTACCGGCCCAATAAAATAATAAATAATTATTATAAAATTTTTATTCCATCGATAGATATTATTTCTAAACTGCTTTCATCAACCAGCTTAGAAATTATACTTCTTTCTTTCAAAATTTCTTCTATTTCTTTGCCGCCTATTAAAGAAGAAAATGGAGGTAAAATTACTAGCTTTTTGTTTTTTCCAAAAAATTCTTTTAATTTAAAAATTATGTATGCCCTAACCTCTTGAAATTTTTTATCATCGATATAAATCTTAGGATGTGCATGCGAACAAAAAATTAAATTTGCTTCTATTACTTTTTGCAAAGGATATGCATTTCCATGAAAAAATCCATATCTTTTAATTTTAAAACCTCGGGAAGAATAAATTTTTATTTTGCTGCTATTTATTAATTTTTCTATCATTCCATCATGATTGCCTTTAACTAAATAAACTTTTTTAAATTCATTATCCAAAAATTCGAAAAACTTTTCTAATAATTTAATTTCTGATTTTTTATCTGGTATGCCTATGGAATTTTTTGTATCTCCTAAAAGAATTAATTTACTTGCTTGAGTTTTTTCTTTACATTTTTTAATGTCTTCTATTATTTTTTCTGTATACGCAACATTAATACCATCTTTTTTAAGCTCTTCTTCTATTCCTATGTGCAAATCTCCAATTACTAAGGATTTTATTTTTTCCAAATAAATGCATGCAAAATTCTTTACGAATCTCATTCCTCTAATATAACCTTAGATGGTAAATCTTGCATCTTGTCTCTTTCAACTTTAATTATATTTGCATTAACAATGCTTTTAAACCTTTCATCATGCGTTATAATAAATATTTGATCGAATATTTCTGGCAAGCTTTCATTAATTATTTTTGCTAATCTAGATATTGCATTTTCATCTAAGTTATGAGTTGGTTCATCTAAAATTAAAATGTTCATTAGTGGCGATAAAACTTTAGAAAATGCAATTCTCAAGCAAATTGCAGCTAATGTTCTTTCGCCTCCAGAAGCAACTTTTTCTAAATCTATCCATCTTCCATACGAATCTTTTATTTGTAAAATATAATCATCTTCGCTAACAACTAGCTTTGCATCTATGTAATCTTCGTAAGGATACAAACTTTTCCAATACAAAGAAAGATAATAATTTATTGCATCTATTAACATATTTCTAACTAAAATTTGAGATTCAACTATAGCTTGTTCTAATATTGCTAAATCCTTTATAATTTTTTCTAAGTTTTCTTTTTCTCTTTTTAATTTTTCCAAGTAATTTAATCTGTCTTCTAACTCTTTTTTTCTTGCTTCTAAGATTTTTAAAGTATTAGAAATGTAATTAATTTCCGAATTTATTTTTTCGCTATATGCTTTTAACTCTATTAACATGTTTTCATAAATTTGAATGTTTTTATAGTCATCGTCATTTTTAATTTCTTCTAACTTAATCTTTTTTTCTTCTAAGTTTTTTCTTGCTTGTTCTAATTCATTTTCTAACTCTCTTTTTCTTTTAACTTTTTCTTGCAATTTTTTATATTCTTTCAATTTCGATTCTAATTCTAAAATCTCTCTATTATAACTTTCTTTTTTTAATTTTATTTCATCGATTTTTTTATTTATTTCTTCTAACTCTTTCAAAAACTTTTCTAAATCACTTTCATTAACATTTAAACCTTCTAATTCTTTTATTAATTCATCTTTTTTTGCTAAATAGTATTTTGCTTTTGATTCTTCTAATTCAATGTTTTTTAATTTATTTTTAACTTCTGCTAGTTCCTTTAAAGTTTTTTCTGCTTTTTCTTTCAACTCTTTTTTAAGA
The DNA here is from genome assembly GCA_038997355.1 of Candidatus Aenigmatarchaeota archaeon. Lineage (GTDB taxonomy): Archaea > Aenigmatarchaeota > Aenigmatarchaeia > CG10238-14 > SpSt-28 > JAHLMO01. The sequence goes on from JAWBAC010000013.1 coordinate 9,497, forward strand.
TTTTCATACTCTTGCTTTATATGATCTTTTTTATTCTTAGATATTTCTGATTTACATATTGGGCAAACACTAAATTCTTCATCCAAAACTTTTAGTATGTTTTCAATCTTTTTGTTTTCAATTTCTAACTCAATTAATTCGTTGGATAATTTTTGTTCTTCGTTTTTTAATTTCTCTTTCTCTTCTAAAATGCTAGAGAATCTTTTTTCATTTTGAATTATATCCTCTATTTCTTTTTCGATTTTTCTTTTTCTGTCTAGTTTAAAGTTGGTTTCGGCAATTTTTTTATTCAAATCTTCTTTTTGCTTTTCAAAAATTTTAGAATTATTTTCTATTTGAAGTAGTTCGCTCTTTTTTATATCGATTTTATTAACAAACTCAGAAACTATGTTATTAATCTCTTCTTCGCTAAAACTTTGAACTTCTTTCAAAATCTCTTCTATGATTTTTTCTATGCTTGAGATTTTGCTCTCTATAGATAAAATTTCCTTTTCAATTTCTTCTGCAAATAATTTTAATTTTTTTGATCTTTCATATTTTTCTTGAATTATTTTCAATCTATCTAATATTATATCTCTTTCGTTTTGTAACTCTATTAATCTTTTTTGATTGTTTTCTATTTCAATTTTTACATTTCTTAATTTTTCATCTATTTTTTCTTGTAATAATTGAGAAAGAAATCTCTCTTTTTCTCTATGAATTTCAGCTAATCTATTTTTTAAGCTTACACAAGTTTTTCTAATTCTTTCCATTTTTTCTATTCCTATCATTTGATCGAATTTAGATTTTCTTTCGCCTCTCTCTAAATTCAAGAAAAATTCCATGTTATTTTGCTCTGCGTAATTAACAGCTACAAATGTTTGGAAGTTAGATTTAGTAAGTTTCTCAATAAATTTGTTAACATCTGTTGTTCCAGAAACTATTACTCTATTGTTTTCTCTTAATTCTGCATAGCTTCCTTTACCTCTTTCAATAATTCTATATATTTCGTAATTTTTTTCATTAAAGGAAAACTTTAAAATTACTTTTGAATAATCCTTTTCTTTTGGTTTTCTAGAAATTATGTCTTCTAACTTTATTTTTTTAGAATTTAAATCAGAAAAATTTCCAAAAAAAGAATAGCAAATCGCATCTGTAATAGAAGTTTTTCCGCTGCCCATTTTACCTATAATTAGATTTACTTTTCCAAATGTTATTAGAGATTTTTCGTGTGATTTCCAATTTTCTAAGTATAACTCTTTTATTTCTATCATTTTTTAATGCTTGCTAAAGTTTTTTGAGTTTGAGTAAGAATTTCAACTAAAGTATCTACATCACCGTCTTCAAACAATTCTATAAGTTCTAAGAAATTGAAAGAATTCGAAAAATTCTTCTCTTTTAACTTTTCTAATATAGTAGAAATTATTATTTCGTCTACGCTTTTTCTTTCTTTTATTTTTTCTAAAACTTCAAAAGATTTTATAGCTCTTTCGCTTTTAGTTAAATTTTCAAACCTTATGATTGCTTTATCTTCAAATTTTTCTAAAATGTTTTTTATTAGTTTATCCTCTATCTCTTTTTCTCCAAAAATTTTAATTTTTATTACTGGCTTGCTTTTTTCTTTATTTATTATCTCTCTAATTTTTTCCTCAATTTTGTTAATAGTCAAATTTTCAGAATAAAATTCTAAAATATAATACTTTCTTGGCAATTCAATTTGTTCGAAATGAAGTTTAAAAGTTTTGTCTTCAAAAATTTCAACAATATTATAACCTCTTTTTTCACTTATTTCTTCTTCTCTTATTTGAGTTATTATTGGGCTACCTAAAATTAATAAAGTAGATTTATTATCAATTCTTTCAACATTTCTTAAATGGATGTGACCATTAACTATTAAATCAAAGTTTTTTGGTAAATCCGATATTTTTAAACTGCTTTCAGTTATAGAATATACATATGGAAAAATGTTTTGATGCAAAACTAATATATTGAAGAAATTTTCCATTGGCTTAGGATTTAATTTCTCATATAATATTTTCTTTGCATACTTTTCTGGCACATTAGATAATGCTTGAATACAAATCTTTTCTTTTTCAAAAATTATTTTTCCATATGGAATGTAATGAAAAAATCCTAGTTCATCAAATATTTTATACGAAGAAATTTCGTCCTTTAATTTTCTGTCATGATTGCCATGAATTGCAAAAATTATTGGTATGTTTTCTTCAAATTCTTCACTGTTAATTTTAAACTTTATTTTTTCATTTCTTTTCTTTAAATTCTTAAATATTTTTATAGCTCTTAAGATCGTTTCATTATCTGGATTTTTTTCATCAAATAAATCTCCAGCAATAAAGATTACTTCACATTTATTAGCTAACTCCTTTAAAATATTTTCGGCAATTAAAAAAGTATCTTCATAAATCTCTTTTTCTTTTCCAAAACCAAGATGTAAATCAGAAATAAATCCTATCTTCATTTAAAGATATAAGTTAAAATTTTTTTATGTTTTAAAGATTTTATTTATGTAAAGGGCCCGTAGCTTAGTGGTGGAGCGCCCGCCTTATATGGCAGCGCTCTGAAGAAAGCGGGAGGTCCTGGGTTCGAATCCCAGCGGGCCCAAAAAAAATTATTATCATTGATTTCTTGCTTAGAAATTTAATATAAGAATAAAATATAAAATGTATGGAGGAAGAAAAGAAATTACAATTAAAGAGAATAATTAAGGAATTAGAAAGTTATAGAGGAAGGAAGACAGAACTAATTAGCTATTATTTACCTCCAAATTACGATATTAATGCTGCATTATCTCAAATAGCAGCAGAAATTGCTACTGCGCGAAATATAAAATCTGATGTTACTAGAAACAACGTAATAGATGCCTTAGAAAGAGTAGCTAACGCATTAAGAAATGTTGGAAAAGTTGGAAAAAATGGCTTAGTAATTTTTAGCGGAAACGTAGGAAAAGGAAAAGATGAATTTAAAGTTTGGGTTATAGAGCCGCCGGAACCTCTAAACATTAAAATATATAGATGTGATCAACAGTTTTTATTAGATCCTTTAAAAGAACTTCTAAAAGAAAAGGATGTCTATGGATTAATAGTATTGGATGCAAAAGAGGCAACAATAGGAATTCTTAGAGGTAAAAACATTGAAGTTATTTATAATCAAGAATCTAATGTACCTTCAAAAACTGTTAAAGGTGGATGGAGTCAGCAAAGATATAAAAGAATTAGAGAACAAGCATTAGAAGAATGGCTTAAGGAAATAGGAGCTAAAGCTTCTCAAATATTTTTGCAAAACGAAGTTAAAGGAATTTTAGTCGGTGGCCCAGGACCAACTAAGGAAGATTTTGTAAAAGGAGAATACTTAGATTATAGATTGAGAGATAAAATTATTGCAGTAAAAGATATTGGCTATACAGATGAATATGGTTTACAAGAATTAGTAAACCGAAGTCAAGAAGAACTATCCCAAAGCGAAATAATGAAAGAGAAAAACATTTTGAATAAATTTTTTGAAGCAATTTCTAAAATGCAATCAAACGTTATTTACGGAATAAAAGATGTTTTAAGATATTTAGAAAGCGGAGCATTAGAGGAATTAATAATTTCTGAAGATTTTGAATATGGAAAAATTAAATTAGTTTGTAAAAACTGTGGAAACAAAAGAGAAGAAGAAAACTATTTAGATAAAGTAAATAAGATATGTGAGAAATGCTCTAATGAAATGGAAATCGAAAGCTTTGAAAATTATTTTGATAGAATTTTAGAGCAAGCAAAAAATTTTAATACTAAAGTATACTTTGTTTCTTCTCAAACACCTGAAGGAATACAATTCAAATCTTTTGGAGGCATTGCTGGATTTGCAAGATTTAGGTTAGAGTAATATCTAAAACTTTATA
>JAWBAC010000014.1:0-10161 GCA_038997355.1 Candidatus Aenigmatarchaeota archaeon
GTAAGAGACGGTAATAAGATATTTATAGATAGAGACTTAAGCGTTAGGCCGGATACTTCGTTAGAGGTTTTGTCGAAATTACCACCTGTGTTTAAAGAAAATGGCGTAATTACAGCTGGAAATTCGTCTCCTATGAATACAGGAGCTGCTTTAGTAGTACTAATGTCTGAGAGAAAAGTGCGGGATATCGGAATTAAGCCGTTAGCAGAAGTGGTAAGCGTCGGATGGGCGGCGGTGCATCCAGCAACTATGGGCGAGGGGCCTGTACCTGCATCGAGAAAAGCCATATCGAAGGCAGGTCTGCGCGTAGACGATATAGACCTCTGGGAGATTAACGAGGCTTTTGCAGTTGTTACATTAAACGCAATTAAAGAACTTAACATTGATGAAGACAAAGTAAATATCCACGGCGGCGCTATTGCAATTGGGCATCCTCTAGGCGCCACTGGGGCAAGGCTTGTGGGCACACTCGCCAGGTTGCTTAACTACAGGGGGAAAGAATATGGAGTTGCAACTGCATGTGTAGGAGGAGGCCAGGGGCATGCCATCGTATTACGACGTGTATAACTTTAAACTTTTAGTCGAAAATAATAGATATAAGAAAATTCATTACATATAAATATGAATGACTTATATCTAATCCCTGAACAGTATAGGTCTGAAATAGAATTAGTTAGAAAAACAGCCAGAGAATTCGCCCAGCGGCATTTTACAAGAGAAAAAGCTCGTGAAGTAGACAAATCAGAGGAATTCCCCTGGGACTTGTATAGGAAAGCAGGCGAGCTTGGGCTAATAGCTTCTACAATACCGCCTGAATACGGGGGCGGAGGGCTAACTACAGAACTCGGAAGTGCTGTAATTACAGAGGAGTTAGTACGGGCAGACACCACTTTAGGTCAATGTGTACTATCTGGAGCATTTGGGTTAGGCGCACTTTATATGTTTGGGACAGAAGAACAAAAAAAGCAGTACATCCCACCAGTTGCCAAAGGCGAAAAAACATTCTTCTTGGCCCTGACAGAACCCGAACATGGAAGTGACATCACCCAATTGTCGACTATTGCTAAGAAAGAAGGCGACTACTACGTCCTAAAAGGCATAAAGACGTTTATTACCAACGCCACGACGGCTGAGTACGGGATAGTGTTGGCACAAACAGAGCCTGAGAAAGGGTATAGAGGCCAAACTCTTTTCTTAATACACACCGACTGGCCTGGCGTAGACATAAAACCGCTAAAAGGTAAGATGGGCCAGAGAGGCTCGCCTATTGGAGAAATTAGACTCGACAACGTTAAAGTACACAAAGACTATATTGTAGGCGGCCAAGAGGAGTTAAATAAAGGATTTTACAGAGCTTTGCAGTATTTAAACGTTGGAAGGACACATGTAGGCGCCGTGGCGCTTGGCATGATGCTTGCGGCGTTTGACAAGGCGTTTGAATACGCCCAGAAAAGAGTCCAGTTCGGACGCCCCATTATAGAACACCAACTTATCCAACAAAAAATTGCCGAGATGGCTCAGATTATTGACTTATCTCGTTTAGCCGTGTACCGGGCGCATTTAATCCTAGACGAATACATCAGAGGCAATGTGGAGCCTAGGACGATGGCCGCTATTTCATCAATTACTAAGACTTTTGTAACAGAAAATGCAAACAAAGTTATTGACCACGCAATTCAAATTCTAGGCGGCAATGGGTACATGGAGGAGTTCGACGTTGAGAGAATGTGGAGAGACCACAGAGTGACTCGTATATACGAGGGAACAACAGAAGTAAACATGTTGACAATAGTTGACGCTTTAAGGAGGGGGTTCTTTACTTTATGAAAAAAGTTGCAGTAATAGGAGTTGGCCAATCGGCATTTGGAGTAAGAGGTGATGTAACGTTGCAAGAGTTAGCCTGGGAGGCTGTAAAAGAGGCGCTTGAAGATGCCGGGGTAACCCAAAAAGACATCGACATCAGCGTAGTGGGCACTGTGGGTACTAGAAGTTATGAGCTGATGCCTGCGCAGCCTATAAACGACTACATTGGCATGACCCCCAAAGGGCCTATACGTGTAGAAATGGCCTGTGCCACAGGGCTAGTCGCGTTGACAGTTGGATATAACTTAATCGCCGCAGGCAATGCAGACGTCGTATTAGCTGTAGGTGTAGAGAAAATGAACGAAGTAGATACTCCCACCTCACTTGCAGTGGGGGGACGGGCTGGGAATTACCTCTGGGAATTTCACTTTTACGGCACTACTATGCCTGCTGGTTACGCCCTATACGCAACTGCCCACATGGCAAAATTCGGAACCACCGAGGAGCATATGGCTCTGGTCGCTGTTAAAAACCACTACTACGGCTCGCTTAACCCCAAGGCCCACTTTCAACATACTGTAACTGTAGAGGATGTGCTTAAGTCTAGACCAATAGCGTGGCCTATAAAACTATTTGACTCATCCCCTATAAGCGATGGGGCCGCCGCCGTAGTGCTAGCCTCTGAAGAGGCGGTAAAAAAACTTAGAGTCGACACCCCTGTGTGGATAGCTGGCATTGGATATGCAAACGACACTCCCATTTTAACACGAAGAGCAGACTACTTAGGATTCAAAGCCACTAGGCTAGCTGCAGAAATGGCGTATAAAAAGGCTGGAATAGAGCCCGGCGATGTAGAAGTCGCCAACGTACACGACGCCTTTACGATTGCAGAGATATTAGCATACGAAGACTTAGGATTTGTAAAAAAAGGCGAGGGGGGCAAACTAATAGCTGAAGGCCAGACTTATGCAGGCGGAAAAATTGCTGTAAATATCGACGGCGGGCTTAAAGCAAAAGGACACCCCCTAGGCGCCACAGGCCTCGGCATGGTGTACGAATTAACTAAACAACTAAGAGAAGAAAGAGAAGGTAAAAGACAAGCGCCTCTTAAGAAATACATTGCGCTTGCCCACAATGTGGCCGGCGTGGGTCATGTGGCATATGTGGTTGTGCTAAAACGATGAGCGCAAAAAAATACATAAAAATCGAAGGGCCCTTCATCGATTCTATTCCGCTAATTTACAAACATAAAATTCCAATCCAGAAAACAGAAAAATTCTGGATCGGACTTAAAGAGGGGAAGATATACGCAACGCGTTGCGTAAGATGTGGCACTGTGTACTTCCCCCCACAGGGCGACTGTCCCATAGATATGAACTCAGAAATGGAATGGGTCGAGCTACCAAAAAACGGAGTGTTAGAAGCCTTTACAAAAGTCTACGCAAGGCCGCAAGGATATGAAGAATTTGACCCATACGTCGTTGGAATTGCCACGCTAATTAATGGAGTAAGAGTAATGGGGTGGGTAGAGCCGCCTGACGAGAAATGTATAAAAGTAGGCGATAAGGTAGAGGTGGGGGTTAGAGAGTCAAAAGGGCGTCACATAATCGTATTAAAAGTACAAAAAGAGTGCTCATGAAGGCGGCTTATATAAAAGAATGGGGTAAACCACTGGAAATAGTAGACTTACCGAGACCAGTGCCAGGCCCTGGCGAAGTATTAGTAAAAATCTCAGCCTCTGGCGTGTGTCACACAGATATTCACCAATGGAAAGGCGATTGGCCCGTGGTGAAGCAAATAATGGAGATGAACAATGTGAGAGTGATTGGACACGAGGGCGTCGGCGTTGTGGAAGAAGTAGGCCTAGGCGTCTCAGTCCTAAGAAAGGGCGATCGGGTGGGCGTCCCCTGGGTAAACTACTGGTGTGGACGTTGTGAATACTGCCTAAGTGGATATCCCCACTGGTGTAGCTACGCCAAGGCGACTTCTGTCCATGTGAACGGTACACATGCCGAATATGCCATTATTAACGAAAGAGCTGCCCCCATAATTCCCAAGGAAATAAGCGACGAAGAGGCAGCCCCCCTCATGTGCGCAGGCGTTACGGCTTACGGCGCTGTTAGAAAACTAGTGACTGAGGCAAGGCTTCCGCCTAACAAGCCCGTCGCAGTAATTGGAGCCGCAGGCGGCCTAGGCCACTACGCAGTTCAAATTGCAAAGACTTTCGGCTATATGGTTGTTGGAATAGACGTGGGGGAAGAAAGAGTTAGATTTGTAGAAAAGCTAGGCGCCGATTACGCTCTAGATGTCAAAGATGCCGAGAAGTTTATAAAAGAAAAATGGGGAGGGGTCTACGCCGCGTTGGTCTTCACTCCAAGAATTTCGGGATACGACCTCGCTTTGAGAATTTTAAAAACACTAGGTGTCTTAATAGCAGTAGGACTACCAGATGTAAAGGAGGGCCCAATTAAATTATACCCACTCACAATTGTGGGACAAGGCATTAAAATATTGGGAAGCGCCGTCGGAGTTACACACGAATTTGAAGAACTATTTAACCTAGTAACGTCTGGAAAGGTAAAGAGTCATGTGACAAAAAAAGCGTCTCTTGAAGAAATTAACACAATATTCAAAGAATTAGAAGAGGGGAAAATTTTAGGGAGAGCAGTGTTGAAAACATGAGCTTCCAAACAATAATAGTCAGAAAAGAGGCCCCAGTGGCCGAGGTAATTCTAAACAGGCCAGAGGTGTTGAACGCCATGAACGCCACTATGGATGAAGAGTTATACAAAGCTCTGTGGGAACTACGACAAGATAAGACTGTTAAAGCCGTGGTGATTAGGGGTAGCGGGCGTGCTTTCACTTCTGGACAAGACGTTAGAGAATTTGCAGAAGCCTACTCAACGGGTAGAACACCTGATTTTAAACTAGGACTTCAAAGAAGAAAAAGAGTTAGCAATTAGAGAAATGCCAAAACCTGTAATAGCAGGCATAAACGGCGTAGTGGCTGGTATAGGGATAGCTTTAGCCTTGGTATGTGACATAAGAGTCGCGGCTAAGTCAGCGAGGTTTGTACCAGCATTTGCAAGAATCGGACTCGTCCCAGATGGAGGGCTAATCTATTTATTGTCAAAGTATATGCCAATCGGAAAAATTTTTGACACCTATGCCATGAATAAAGAAATCACCGCTGAGGAGGCGTATCGAATAGGTCTAGTTGAGTATGTGGTAGATGATCAAAACTTTGAAGAGGAATTACGTAGAATTGCGTTAAAATACGCAGAAGGGCCCTACGCTTTAGGCCTAGCTAAGCAGATTATAAACATGACTGTACTACCGGAATTCTTGAAAGCATACGACCTCGAGATGGAAATGCAAGAAAAAGCCGCCAGCAGTCACGATCACAAAGAGGGAGTCAGGGCATTTGTAGAAAAACGCGCCCCTAGATTTACAGGCGAATGAAATACAAAATTGAACTTAGATATGCAGACACAGATCAAATGGGTCTTATATATTTTGCAAGACATTTGATATATGCAGATGAGGCAATTGGAAAATTTTTAAAAGAAATCGGAATAGATATTCTAGGCTTAGAAAACAGCGGAATTTACATGGCAGTTGTTCACGCCGACATAGATTTTAAAAATCCGTTAAGATATGGCGAAAATTGTGAAGTAGAAGTAGAAGTTGGAAAAGTAGGAAATAGTAGTTTAACAATGAAATTTTCTATTTTTGGAAATGATGTTCTAAAATCTACGGGGCATGTAGTATATGTTTTTGTAGATAGAAATGGAAGAAAATTAGAGGTACCAGTCGACATTAAAGAAAAGCTAAAAGCTTTAATAACAAAAAATATGACGTAACATGCCAGTGGCAATAGTAACAGGCTCGGGGAGGGGAATAGGCAGGGCTATCGCAGTGCGTTTTGCAAAAGAAGGGTGGAAAGTTGTTGTAAACGCCAAAAAGGGCAAAGAGGAGGCAGAGGAAACGTTGAAACTAGTTAAAGAAGCTGGTGGCGACGGCGTTGTTGTCCTAGCCGATGTGGCGACTAGGGAGGGGTGTAGATCCTTAGTGGACGCCGCAGTGAATCAACTAGGCGGGCTAGACGTCTTAGTCAACAACGCAGGGCTCGGCCTCTTCTCATTTTTTAAAGACGCAGATGACAGGCTTATTGAAAAACAGCTAGAGGTCTCTCTTAAGTCGGTAATATACTGCTCCCAAGAGGCGGCCAGAGTAATGAAAAAGGGTGTTATAATCAACGTGGCGTCTATTGCGGGAATAAGGCCATTTGCCGGGCTTTCGATTTACAGCGCCGCCAAGGCCGCGATTATAAACCTAACCCAAGCCCTGGCGATGGAACTGGCGCCTAACATAAGAGTAAACGCAGTGGCCCCTGGCGTAGTGAAGACAAAAATGGGTGACAGCCTCGTAAAACTCCTAGGCATGACAGAGGAGGAGTTTGCCAAGAAGTACACGTTGCTTGAGAAAATGGTAACACCAGAGGATGTAGCTGAAGCTGTTTGGATGTTAGTAAAAATCCCCACAATTACAGGTCAAGTAGTTATAATAGATTCGGGTGAACTATTAAAAACAAGAATATAACTGCGAAAAACTTTTAAAACTGTAATAATACACTTATATGTTTATATTAACTGTACACGACTTATCAAAAAGTTTTGGAGGCGTCAAAGCGGTCGATGGCGTGTCTTTCAATATAACAAAAGGAGAGGTAGTGGGGCTAATAGGCCCAAACGGCGCCGGGAAGACCACACTTGTAAATTTAATTTCTGGCTTTTACAAACCTGATAATGGTAAAATAGTCTATGAAGGAAGAGATATTACAAAATTAGAACCTCACAAACGCGCAAAGCTAGGAATTTCAAGAACATTCCAAAACCCTAGACTAATTTCAAATATGACTGCGTGGCTAAATGTGACATACGCCGTGCTGGGGCGCGAAGATGCGAAAAAGATGTCTCTATACGAGGCAGCGGCGGAGGCAATTTACTACCTAGACTTAGTTGGACTTCTTCAAAAACGCGACATACTAGTCAAGGACCTCCCCCTCTATGAATTACGCCTACTGGAACTAGCAAGGGCCCTAGCTCTGAGGCCGAAGTTGCTTCTTATCGACGAAGCTATGGCTGGACTTAACCCAGCCGAGGCAGACAAAGTTAGGAGGCTAATTATGAATATAAAAGAACAACTTGACTTAACAATTATCTGGATTGAACACGTATTAAAGATATTGATGAAGACTGTAGATAGAGTAATAGTTATGCACTACGGCAAAGTTATTGCAGAGGGCACTCCTAAAGAAGTGGCTGAGAATAAGGTGGTAATAGAGGCATACACAGGGAGGAGAATTGCGGCATGATGTTGTTAGTAAACTCTATAGAAGTTTCATACGGCAAAATTAAGGCACTGCACGGAGTCTCTCTGTCGGTAAACAAAGGCGAAATTGTAGGCATAATTGGACCAAATGGAGCTGGCAAAAGTACGACAATTAATACAATAATCGGCTTAATAAGACCACAAAAAGGAAAAATTATATTTAACGAAACTGACATCACCGATAAAGACGTAAGCGATAGAATAAAGATGGGGATCTCCGTAGTTCCCGAGGGGAGGAGAGTATTTCCATATCTAACTGTCGAGGAGAACTTACTCATAGGGGCAGTAACTGGCAATTGGAATAAAAGAAAAGAGGCATTAGAATTTGTCTATAATTTATTCCCAAGGCTAAAAGAAAGACGTACACTCTTCGCTTTTCAACTAAGCGGAGGAGAACAACAAATGTTAGTAATTGCCCGGGCCTTGATGTCCAGACCCGCACTAGTTCTTATAGACGAGCCTACGCTCGGTCTCGCTCCGAAGATTGTAGACTTAGTATACCAAGTAATACACGACTTAAGAGACCAGGAAAAAATCACAATTCTTGTGGCTGATCAAAATGCAGAAATGGTTTTAAAAACTGCCGACAGGGCATATTTAATTGAAAATGGCAAAGTAGTATTAGAAGGCACATCTGCAGAGCTTATGAATAACCCACAAGTTATATCGTCGTACCTAGGCGTATGAACTACTTTAAATATATAGAGACGCTGGTCGCTAAAAGGTCTGCGGAGCCTTTAAAAGATTTAAAAGTTGTTGAAGTTACTCATTTTGTATTTGGGCCTAACATCGGAAGATACCTTGCGCAACTAGGAGCAGAAGTAGTAAAGATTGAACCTCCAGGCGAAGGAGATAGGTTTAGACAAGCCGCCATATGGGGCCGCTTTTATAAACTTGCAAATCCATACTTTTTAATACTAAATTCAAACAAATATTTTATAGGTATAGATGCTAGAGAAAGAGAGGGACGCGAATTAATATACAAACTAGTAAAAGACGCAGATGTATTCATAGAAAATCTGAGGGCAGGCTTAGCAGAAAGTATGGGAATAGGGTATTCCAAGCTTAGCAAAATAAATCCGAAGTTGATATACGTAAGTTGTTCGGGATATGGACAATTCGGACCGCTTAGCAGATTTCCAAGTTTCGACGTGGCGGCCCAAGGCGTTGCAGGCATCGCAAGAACTACAGGGTGGCCCGATGTAGACGAGTTTTACAAATTACCTGACTACTATGGCGACTATTTACCCTCTCTATTTGCAGTAATTAGTATACTAACAGCTCTCTACTCTAGACAAAAAACAGGCCTAGGTCAATACATAGACGTGTCACAAACAGAGTCCTTGCTCAGGTATTACTACGAGCTGACATACTACTCTCTAAAAGGTGAAGAAATAGGAAAAACTGGAAACGTAGACCCAACAGCCTCACCCTCAGGCATTTTTAAAACTAAAGATGGGAAATACGTAGCTATCGCAATCTTAAACGACGAACAAGCTAAAGGCCTCGCATCTGCTTCTGGAATTGACGAATTTGTAAAGTACTCCCACCTCCAACGTCTTGAGAAAAGAAGAATTGAAGAGTTAAACGAAAAATTGGCAAATTGGGCAACTACAAAGACGCTGGATGAAGTGCTCGAATATGCACGTGCTTACGGATTCCCAGCTGCGCCGGTTTTAAACGATGTAGAAGTAACATTTGATAAGTGGAAGTGGGTTAGAGGCACTGTAGAGTTTGTAAATGACAGATTATATGGAAAAGTGGCAGTGGTAAATATCCCCTCTGTATTTAGTAGAATTAGACCTAAAGTAAAATGGTTGGGCAGACCTGTAGGCTATCATAATCGTCTAGTTTTAAAGAAGCTGGGGTTTTCGAAATCAGAAATTGAAAACCTCATCTCGCGTGACGTAGTAGGATTCTGGGATAACATTCCTGGAGCAATGCCGCCGCCTACTTGGAACGAAAACGAAGACCCCGTATTCCAAGGAGAAAAAGACGAATTAGACTATGTCTAACCTACAGGAATTATTCAAGCCAGAGGGGAAGCCGTTGCCACTAGAGGGAGTTCTAGTAGTAGAAATTAGCTATACTAATTTCGCCGCCCAAATCGCCGCCGCCATTCTAGCCGAGTTGGGCGCAAGAGTTATTAAGATAGAGCCGCCTGAGGGCGACCCTTCAATATATGTAACGCCATATGGAGTAACGCTTGATAACAATATAGGTATTCCTTATTTCATTGAAAATAGGTATAAAGAAATAATAAAGCTAGACTTTTCAAAAGATAAAGAGAAAATTATAGAAATATTAAGTAAAGCAGATATAATAATAGACGGAATGAAACCGGGGCATTTAGATAAGTTAGGCCTCGGTTATCGACAAATCGAGGCCGCAAACCCCAGGGCAATTTACATAGCTATTTCTCCACATGGACACTTTACCGAGTATGCAGAATTAAATGCCAACATTCCAGATTCAGATCTTACGGCACAGGCATACAACGGCTATCCAAGCATAATCGGCAACCCATATCTTACCGATGAAAAACACTTAGCTCCCCTTAGGGCTGGAGTTTGGGCCGCCACCGCGATGGCTGGAGTACATGCCGCATTATCCGCTCTAGTTGCCTTATACTGGCGTGAAATATCTGGAGAAGGCCAGTTTATAGACGTTGCAACCTACGAAGTCCTTTCAGCCGTCCATATTGTACCTTATATAGTGGGATTTTTCTTTGAAAAACCTCGTACAAAATATGGTTTAATAGACTATATAATATACCCATTCGGCTACTATAAAACTTTAGATGGATATGTGGCAATAGCAACTCCCACAGATGCAGATTTTAGAGCTTTATTAAAACTTCTAAAACTTTGGAAAATCGAACCAGATTGGCGATATGGAGTAGACAGAATTTCAGATGATATAGAACGAATTAAAGAATTAGATGAAGAAGTGAGAAATAGAATC
>JAWBAC010000014.1:10261-11568 GCA_038997355.1 Candidatus Aenigmatarchaeota archaeon
TACCTACACAGGTCAGCCACCTCCATCACCTACTCCCACGGTTCCACCGAGTCTATCGCCTTCTCCAACAACGCCACGAGTCACACCTTCGCCAACTCCTTCGCCGGCTCCACCTCCAACTCCCGCTCAGCAACCTAAAGGGCCAATTGTAATGTGTATTATCTATAACCCTCGGATCTCAGTATTAAAAGCGATGGCAGAGGCATTTAAATTCGGAATAAAAGAGATCAACGAAAAGGGCGGTATTTTGGGCCGCCAAGTTGTACTTTTAGAGGAGGATCACCAAGGAAAAGCTGATCTGGCCGTGGCTGCTTATAGAAGACTTGTAACAGAAAAGGGTTGTAAATATGTCTTAATTGATGGCGTGTCTGAAATAGCCTTAGCCGTAATGGAGGCAGGCGCCACCCTCTATCCGTCATATAAACATGTAGTGGTTGTACCTGGTCAAGGTGCAATGGCGACTACCTTAAAGGTAATTAACGACTATGAAAAATACAAGTTTTACTTTAGACCTTTCTTCCCTGACCCAGATCTTAATTATGTGATTCCAAGGCCGTATTTCGACTTTGCTAAGAACGTAATTGGTGCGAAAAAGGTAGCTTTGTTTTTGGAAGATGCGGCGTGGACTCTCTGTGCTAGAGAAGGGTGCGTTGTTTCTACGAAATTTGGCAATTATACATTTAAGCCTATGCGTGAGTGGGTGAAAGAAGAATTTGGACTAGATGTTGTATATGAGGTAAAGATCGCCGTAGGTGAGAAGAACTTTGTGCCAATGCTTGAAGAGGCGTATCGCCGTGGCGCCGAGTTTATATTCGTCCTATCGAGTTGGTATACCGATACAGTTACATTAACAAAGCAGTGGGCTACCTCTTCTGCCCGTGACATACCATTGGCGTTGTTTGGAGGGCCTAACCAGTGGCTAATATTCTGGAATTTGACAGGCGGCGCCGCTCTTGGTGTAATAACTCTTCAATACGATACGCCCAATTATCCATACCTTAGGGCTAGGCCTTTAATTGATAAAGCACATGCAGTGGGGTTAAGAGTTGACTCGAGTGTGCACATGTACTACTCTACAGCATACCTTCTAAAAAAAGTAATTGAGATCGTTGGAAATCCTGATGATATTGAAGCTATTATAAAGACGCTTGAAACCATTAAATTTGAAGAACACACGTTATATCCGCCTGATAGTGCGTACTTAGGTTCTAGAGATTATAGGTTCCACTCATATATAGCAGTGCCTGGCTTTATTGCGCAGTACCAATGTGGAGGGAGAGTCGTCTTTGTTTCACGACCAGACTATG
>JAWBAC010000015.1:0-10044 GCA_038997355.1 Candidatus Aenigmatarchaeota archaeon
TCAAAAAGAAAAGTACATTTGTTCCTATTGTGCTTGCATATAGAGTTGTTAAATATTTCCATCTATTTTTTATATCATTCCAAGAAAATTCTATCTCTATACCATCTTTACTTTTTTGAAATTTTATAATTCCTTGCCTCTTTAAATATAAAATCGCTGATATTGTAGCAAAAATTACTGATAATGCTACTAAAATATAGAAAAAATATTGGTTTAATAATAAGGGTTTTAATAGAGATGTTGCAAAAGTTGCGCCGAGAATAGAGAATAATATGAATGATATACATATACTATGTGGAATTAATCCATATACTATTCCACTAACAATTCCTTTATCTTTTTCTTGGTATGTTTTTTCGTTTTTTGTTTCACAACAACTACTTTTTTTATCAACTTTTTGTGTGGTGCAACAATCTTTTGCGGTTTCTTTCTGCTTCATAAATTTGAAGAGTGTGAAACACCTTATATACAATGGGTATGAAACTAGTTTCACTAAATTATTTCAGATTTTATTTGTGAATTCCGAAAATTTTGCCCAAAAAATCTCCAAACAAATATGCACCAAAAGCGACAGTTAATATAAGAGTTAAATTTTCTAGAAATTCTCTTAAAAATTGCTTTCCACTAATTACAGAAGAATAAAATGTAAATAAACCTATTACTATAGCTCCCAATAATATAGAAGCTACGAAAGCCTTTATCATTTCGGAGAAAAGGAAATACGGCAAAGATAGTAATATTACAGATAATAAGTAGAAACCTCCAGTAACCAAACCAGCTCGAATTGGATTTTTACTTCTTGAATGCTTTGCTTGCAAATAAGCAGAAACACCCATTGAAATTGAAGCAGAAAATCCAACTATTAAACCAGTAAGTCCAGCTAAAATAGTGCTCGTAGTTAGACCAAGCATGCCTGTATGCACTCCAGTAACTTCTATTATAGAATCTGCTAAACCCAAAGCAACAAATCCTATATAAGCAATATATTTATCGTTCAAAAGTTTTATCAGTTTATTTTCGTGTGAAATTTCATCTTTTAGGATCTTTTTCAATTCTTCTAGATTTTTACCCTTAAGATATTTTAAGAATTTTTTATAATTCTTTATAACTTCTTTTTCGTGTCTTTCTAAAAGTTTTATAGTAAATGTTGGGCCAAAAATTCTATATAGAAGCTTATAAATAGTTATTGTTAATTTTGGTTCTTTAAATTTTAGGTTTTTGCCTTCTAAAAATCTTTTCCAAAAATTAAAATGGTAAAGTTCTTGTTTTGAAAGCTGAATTAATATGTCTCTGTTTTTTGGATCAATTTGAGCTAAAGTTTTATAAACTAAGTAGTCTTTATATTCATCCTTAGCAAAATCTACAATCTTTTTAATTAATTCAGTTTTCTCTAATTTCATAAAGTTTATTATATATTCGGCGAACTCTATATATAGAATAAAGAAAGGAGTAAGTAAACCGTTATTTAAAGGCTATTGTTTTAAATAATTCATGAGAATTATCTTAAAATTGAAATCTTTGACTAACTCTTCATATTTTGAACTTTCTAATTATCACATCCAGGGTTTTATATATAAACTTTTAAGAAACACAGAATTTTCTTGGTTACATCATTTTAGAGGTTTTAAGATGTTTAATTTTTCGAATATTTTTCCAATAGAAAAATCTGGAATTATTGAGCAAGACAAAAAATACAATCTTATAATTTCTTCTCCTAACAAAGCTTTTATAGATACTATTTATAAAAAGTTGAAAGAATATAAAAACAAAGAAATTAAGTTTGGAGAACTAAGATTTTTATTAGAAAATTTTAAATACTTAAAGTTAAAATTAAAATTTCCTTGGAAAACTTCTACACCAATAGTTTTAACAAAGCATAAAGATGTTTATCTTTCAGATAAAAAAGAAGTTTATAAAGTTTCTGTAAAGACTTTAAATCATCCAGCTTTAAAACTTTTTAAAAAGAAAACGATGAACATAGATTTAAAAAATAAAGATATAAAAGAAATTTCTATAAACAAACTACCATATTTAGATAACAAGAAATTTAAAATTGTTAAGATTGTAGATGTTTATTATAATTTTCAGAAACAATCTGAAATCGATAGTTGGTTAAGAGATTTGAAAAATAACTCCTTAGAAAAATATTTTAGTTTTACTGGATACAACTTTTATTTTGAGGAACCAATATTTGAGGAATTTTCTTTTTATAGACCGGTTAGTTCGAAAATCAAAATGAAAGGTAAGGAAGTTATAGTTATCGGAAGTTTATGGAATAAGTTGGGAGTTTTAAGAAAGTTAGATAGAGAAGAAAAGAAGTTTTATTCTTTCTTGTTAGATTGTGGTTTAGGAAAACTAAATAGTTTAGGCTTTGGTTTTGTCAATCCTACAAATGATTAATTAAAATTAAATATTTACTCTCTAGAAATTTAAAATTTTATGACAATCGAAGATATAGAAAAAGGTTTTAACGAATTTATAATAAAATATCTTAAAGAAAGAGGTATTGAAGATGATGAAGAAATAAAAGAAATTTTAGAGAAATTAAATAAGCAAATAAAAGACATTGTTGCTAAGATAAAAAGGAAAAAAATAAACATAAACGAAAGAGAATTTAAAGAATTCCTTATTAAATCGGTTGATTTTCTTATTAAAAATTCTAAAAAAGAAGATAACGGAACAAGTATTTATAAATACATTCCTTTACTAAATTTTGTAACTTCCCAATATAGAACAGGATTTTTAGCAGATTTAAAAAAGAAAAATCTATGGGAATTGTTTTTAGCATTCGTCGCAGTTAGAGATTATCTAAATAGAGAATTGTCAACTTCTATTTTTTATACTTCACAAACAAGAAAAGAAGGAGCTGGATATTATATAAGTGGAGAGAAAGAAGTGAGTCTTCAAGAGATCTTAGACGAAATACTTTTACATTTAAACTCTTTTTATAGAATAGAATGGTATAAAGAGAACAACAAAATAACGGGATATCTTTATGAGATTAGATGTTTTGGAAAAATTGGTGAGAATTTTAGGGAATATATGATGGGATTGTCGCTTGATGAGAAAAGAGGTTTTTCTTTAGGTGATATTGCCATTTTTAATCCTATAATATTGTCAAAAAATGGAAAATTATTAATAAAGAATCCTAATATTCTCTTATTCGTTGTTGTAGACTATATATTAACTCAGATATTTTTGGAATCTTACGAAAGTAGAAGCAACTTTATAATAAGTGATGAAGATTTTGCAGAGATATTTTTTGTAAATGATAGATTAAGAATTAGGAGATACTATATTTTTCCTAATATTAGTGAAATTTATTACAAATTTTATTTTGGAGAAAAAAATTATGAGTATATTACTGATGAAGAAAACGTAAAGCAAATTAAAGGTTCTAAACTTTCGAGATTCTTATTCAGCTTTTTTATAAATGATAAAGATTTTGCAGAAAAGTCTGAAATTTTACTGGACAAACTAATATATTATCTTTTTACCTATGGAAAATTAAATGGTAAAATTTTAGACGAATTAATGCTACTTCTCATAGAATATAACGATTATCTTACAAAAAAAGATAAACAATATAATATTAAAATAGTTAAATACCTATATTATGTTATTGAAAAAATAGTGATACATAATATGTCAGGGTTGAAATTTAAAGATATAGAAGAATGGGGCAAGAATGTTGGATTGAAGGTTAAAGATATTTATGAAAATAAATACAAATACAGTATCGAAAGGATAAACAAAATCATCGAGAGGATAATAAATGAATTGAAGGTCGAAGATTTGCCTGGAAGATTTTTTGACAAACTTGTAAAACTCTCAATAAAATACGAATTCCCTATACTTATTAACAATATTGACATATCACAAGTCTTTTCGAAACCGGAAATAAGAAGTAACATGGATTTATTTTTCTATGTAAAGGCATTAATTTTAAGTGGTCTATTAAAGGTTTTACAAGAAATTAACATAAAAGCAATTAAAAAAGAGGAAAAAGAAGAAAAGAATAAATAAAATAAATATAATTAATAAATTAATGAAGTGTGTTCAAATTTCTATATTAGCGAGAATAAGTGGAAATGTCAATGCTGATGAGAATGTAGGAAATAGAATAACTATAAAAAAGATGTATGACAGCGAAGGAAACACGTATCCTTTTGTTTCTGCCAGAGCTATAAAATATGCTATTAGAATGAAATTGAAGGAAATGGGGTTTTCAATAGACCCCTTTTATTTATCTGATAGTCAACTAATTGATAGTGGAAAACCTTGGGAATTTGTGGATAATGATTTATTTGGATATTTAGTACCTTCAAAAGATGGAAGTAAGAGAAGAACAGCACCAGTTAGTATTTCTTATTTCAAAGCTCTAAGAAATACTAATATTTCCACAGATTTTGCAGGTAGATTTCCTCGAGAAGATACTGGAACAAATAAAAGTTCAAATAAAGATTCTAAGAATGTGAATCCTAATATATTTGAAATAGAAGTAGCTGATATAATAGGAAAATTTAACATTATAATGTACGACTATATTGGAAAACCATCCAAATTTGACAAAGAAGAATGGGAAATACAAATTACGGAAGAGGAGAGAAGAAAAAGAATAAGCAGTTTATTGAGAATTCTGCTTATAGAGAGGTTTGTTCTGCCAAGAAGAACAAACTCCCTTAACATTCCCGAATATTATTATGCATTGGTAAGTTTGTCTAAATCTCCTTTGCCTGTTTATGATTATTTAAATTATCAGGTACTAAATAATGGAATGCCAGAATTAGATTATGAGAGAATAAAAGATTTGGTTGATTTTTTAAGTCTTTTTGATAAAAATGAGAAACCTAAGATTTATTTGATAGATTATACAGGAAAACTGGACATAACTCAACTATCTAATATCATAAAAGGAAATATAGAAGTGATAGAAATTAATCGAATAGGAAAACTAATAGATGATGCAACTAACTGGCTATTATGAAAGGTTATATCTTTGAGATTTCTTTTTTCGAATGTTTCTTTAAAGTTCCCTATACAAAAAAGTACAGACTTTCTTATCCTTTACCATTACCAACATCTATAGCAGGAATTTTTGGAAGTATTTTAGGAATAGAAAGAGAAAGAATTAAAGAAATATTTAAAGATTTTCTATTCGGAGCAAGAATAAAAGATGGAACTATGTTTTATGAAAATGTAACACTTGTAGAAATAGATAGTGAAAGTTCTAAAAAAGATAGATCTGTTGAAAAAATTATGATACTCAACAATCCTGTTTATGAAATAGCTATAGCAGGAAAAAATTATAAGATATTGGATGAAATAAAGGATAGAATAAATAAATTTAAGATGGAGTTTCTTCCTTTTGGTGGTCAAAACGATTTTTTCTTAAAAAACATAAAATTTATTAAAGAATGTGAAATTGGAGAAAGTGATGAAATTAGTGGTTATGTTCAAAAGGATTTAGTAAAGAATATTAATATTATAGATAAGAAAGAAAAAAAATTTTGGATACTTCCGGTTAAATATAAGATTGGCGAAGATTTTAGAAAAGTTTTCTTTCTTTTTACTTCAGGTAAGGTTAAATTAAAAAGTAAAGTATTAGCTCTAGATGATATTGCGCTACATCCGCTAGAAAAATTCTATTTTATCGTATAAATTTATGGAAATAAGGTTTTTAAAAAACGAAGATTTGTCTAAAATATCTCATATAGATAGAAAAAGAAATACTAAAAAAACTTTAGAAGAACATATAAAAGAAATAAAGTTTTTAGGAGAAAAGTTAAAAGAATTCTTTGATTTTGATTACAAATTATTTGAGTGTTTGGCAGAGTTTCATGACATAGGAAAGTTAAATAAGTTATGGGATATTGAAGATAAAAATAAAGGAAGAAAAATAAATCATTCAGAATATAGCATGTATTATACATTTAAGAATTATAAAGACATTTTAAAAGAATTTTTAGGGGAAAAATACTTTTTAGTTTTGCTTTTCTTAATATATAGACATCATACACTATTAGATAAAAAAGCATTAGTACCGATTAGAATTAGAGATTTAAGAATAAGAAGAGAAATGTCCGATAAAGTATTTAAGGAAATAAAAGAGGCTATAAAATCTTTATCTTTTAGCGAAAAAATTAAAATCGTGGACAGTTTTGGTATATTCAAATTCTGTGATAGTTTATCTGCAAAATTTTTGGCAAAAGAAAAGGAAATAGACAAGATTTTATCAGAGTTTAAAAGAAAAAAAGAAATAATAAATTCTATCAGCGAAAAAGAAAAATTTTTAAAGAATTACATCAAAAATGAAAAAGGATTTAAGATTGATTATAATAAATTAGAGTATCAAAAAAACTTATCGAAATACGATGAAATGTTGTTTGTTGCACCAACCGGTTGGGGAAAAACAGTTTCTTCTATTCTATTTGGCAAAAATAGGTTGTTTATAACTCTTCCAACAATAACAGCAATAAGAGATTTTTATAAAAAACTTGAATTTTTTGGGGCCGAAATGTACTTCTATCTTTATGATGCTTATGTTGAGTATGGGGACTTTTTCAATTTAAAACATGAATATACCGAAAAAGAAGAAAATTTAATAAAAGAAAGAGAAATTAATTTATGGTTTTCTCAGATATTCTTCAATCCTATAATGATTACTACGATAGATCAAATATTGTTAACTTTTCTTCAATCTGGGAAATATTATTTGAGAAGGTATAATTTCCAAAATTCTTCAATAATTTGTGATGAGGTACACCTTTTAACTCCTCAGATGCTATACTTTCTTCTTCATTTTTACAAAATATATAAACATCAATATAATTTAAGATTGCTCTTAACATCAGCCACTCTACCAAAAGCTATTATAGAATTTATTAAAAAAGATATTTTACCATCTATAGAAATTGTTCAACTTATTGATGAATATAAAAAATTAAGAAGAGTTTTATTCAAATACTTTGAATACGATATAGTAAAATGGCTGAAAGAAAATATAGATTTCTTTGAAAAAATCGAAAACAAAAAGATTGTAATAATATTAAATACAGTAAGAAAAGCACAAGAAGTTTATAGAATCCTTAAAGAGAGATATAAAGATTCTGTTATATTGCTACATTCAAGGTTTATTACAAAAGATAGATTTGAAAAAGAAGAAAAATTTAAAAACTATAAAATAGTTGTTTCAACTCAAGTGGTTGAAGTTTCATTAGATTTTTCATGGGACTTTTTGCTTACGGAATTAGCATCTTTACCTTCTCTTGTTCAAAGATTCGGAAGAGTTAATAGATATTACAATAAAACTGATGAGATTAACGTATATATATTCAAACCAGAAGAATTTGAAAAAACTGAAAGAGTATATCCTTATGATATTGAAGATTTACAAATTTCTGAAAAAATATTAAAAGAAGTTGAAAATGATCTAAAGAGTGAGTATGACCTAATAGAAAAATTAAACAAACACTATACTTATCAAGATTTTAAACGAAAACTTAAAGAATTTGTATATTATGATATGGATATAGAAAAGCTTTTAAAATATTGGGAAAAAGAGTTTGAATATTTCTATACAGCCATATCAGATATTAATAATCAAACTATTTTTGATGAATTATTTAATCTGAGACAACAGACAAATATATTTGTTTTATTAGATCCCGAAATGATAAAAAATAAGGAAGATAGAGACGAATTCTACGAAATTTTGGAAGTATTAGAGAAAGAAAAAGATTTTGAAAAGAGAAGAGAATTTTTCTCAAAATTAAAGGGATATTTAGTTCCCATCCCTATTTGGATTCTAAAACAAGGATATAGAATAAATGAAGAAAAAGGTTTCCCGATGATTAAGAGCAAAGAATTTGAATATGATAAAGATTTAGGTTTGATTGCTTCCAAATCTTCAATTTACTAAACTTCGTATTAATATATATTAAGACTTCTTGGGTATATCAGAACATTTGAAAGGAAAAAATAAAGATAAAATAAAGGACAAGTTTAATAAAGCAATAAAAAATAATTTTAATTATTTTAATTATAAACTTCAGCAACTTGGGGAATTAATTAATAATTTATTAAAGGATTGTTAAAATTTTTAATAAATGAAAAATATCTACATTTTTTCGATAGGTAAACTTTATAGAAAACAGAATAATGTATACTTTAAACCAAAGGATAAAGAACCTAAATATTTACCGATAGAAAATATTAGGAACATTTTTGTAATGAATAGAATCTCTTTTTCTTATCAAGCTATAAAACTTCTGTTAGATAGAGGAATATTAATACACTTTTATTATTTTAACGAAAAGAAAGGGATCTTTTATAAACTTGGAACTTTATATCCCAGAGAAAAAAATCCAGCTGGAATAATACATATAAAACAGGCACTATTTCATAACGATATAAATAAGAGGACTGAAATTGCATTAGAAATATTAGATGCAGTAAAATTTAATTGCATTAAAGTTTTAGAAAAGTTTGAAGAATCGAAAGATATTGCAAATTATTTGCGAAGCTTCTCTGTTTATTCAGAATTTGAAAAACATAAATCGAGTACACAAAATTTAATGGATTTAATTAGAGGTATAGAAGGTAATATTTGGATAAAATTTTTAGAAGGTGTTGATAATATTTTGAAATATTTTAAAATAGAAAAAAGAACGAAGAGACCTCCAAAAAACGAAGCAAATGCAATAATAAGTTTTTGTAATTCTTTACTATATTCAGTTGTTCTTTCTGAAATTTACAGAACTCATTTAGATCCTACTATAAGTTTTTTACATGAACCAAGAGAGAAAAGATTCTCTTTAGCATTAGACATGGCAGAACCATTCAAACCAATAATTACTTATAGAATCTTAATTTACCTAATTAATAAGGGTTTGATAAATGAAAATCATTTTGTTAGAGGTTTAGATGGAATTCTTTTGAATGGATATGGTAGAAAAATAGTTATTGAAGAGTTTGAAAATAGAATTAATGAAACTATAAAAATTAAAGGCAAAGGAAAATTCAAACTAATTACTTTTGTTAGAAAGCAAGGATATAATCTCGAAAGATGTCTTCTTGAAAATTCTAAATTCGAAGCTTTTAGATTAAGATATTAGTATGCAAGGAAATTTAATCTACTACTATTTTATTTGTGAGAGAAAACTTTGGTTCTATTCTCATAAAATTACGATGGAACATGAAGAAGAATTGGTTAAAATAGGAAAATACATAGAACTATTTTATAAAGATCAACACAAATATGAAAGAAATGTTATTGTTTTTAATGAAATTTCTCCAGATGTTATAAAGAGGTATAAGAATTTTATTATAGTTTTAGAGGTTAAAAAGTCTTCAAAGATGAAAAACGCAGCACTCTGGCAACTAAAGTTTTATCTTTGGTATTTGAAGAAATTTGGATTGAATGTCAAAGGAAAATTAATAGTTCCAAGAGAAGAGAAAGAAGAATTAGTAGAAATAACTGAGGAAGATGAAAAGAAATTAAAAGAAATTATTGAAAACATAAAGAAAATAATTAATATGCCTAATCCTCCTAAGGTTCCTAGAAAGCCTTATTGTAAGTATTGCTCCTATAGAATTCTTTGCTGGAAAGATGAATTATAAACTATGGTTTACGTAATAGTTGTATATGATATTGCTGTAGAGAGGCAAAACAAAGTTAGAGAATTTTTAAAAAGATATTTAGATCACGTCCAAAATTCTGTTTTTGAAGGAGAAATAAGAGAAAGCGATTTGTTTTACATTTCTGAATATTTAAAAGTTTTGATAAATGAGGAGGAAGATTCTGTTATAATCTATGTATTGCCTACACAATCTTCTATAAATAGAAAAATTGTTATTGGACAAGAAAAACCTAAATCTTTCATAATTTGATTTGTTAATCATTAATGATAAACACGTTCTGCGCAAGGTATATACCCTTTTTAATTTTTAGCGTTTGCAGAAAAGTATTTATACTTTTAGGTCTAAAAGTTAATTATATTGGTAGATTGATGCGGGTTTGTCCAGTACTAGAAGTATTGAAAG
>JAWBAC010000016.1:0-8699 GCA_038997355.1 Candidatus Aenigmatarchaeota archaeon
AAGAAAAAAGAGAAAAAAAGATTTGGTTTAATTTTGTTTTATGGATCGTTGTCTTCGTCGCTTCCTGTAACTATTTCAGTAACTAACTGCATATAGCTATCCAGTGTCTCTGCAAACTCTTTCAGCAATATGTTTAGCATCGGTGTTTTGTTGCTAAACTTTTCCATTAGGCAGTTGTAAAAGCCCTTTTGCTCTATACAATCATTATCTATATATGCTATTTCTGTTCTACTCTCCGGACTATATACTCTCAGACCATATTTCCAATGTATTTTTAAGACAAATTGGTCAAAGTCAGTTTTCACGTCAAATCTGTTGTCAACGATAGTCTTAATGTCTTTTGCTATACTATTCATGTGTATTACTAATTTTCTGAGCTCCTCGTTACTTGGCGTTTTTTCTAATTTTTTCAATAATATTTCTATATTATTTGTTAACGTTTTTTCTTCTGAGGACTGAGTTTCGGACACTTTACTTTACACCTCACTATACTTATTTGTATTTATTGGTTTATAAACCTTTCTATACTATGTTTTACAAATTGGTTTTACAGGTCTCTTTTATAGGTCTATATATAGAGCTTTTCCATAAATGAGCCGTTAAATGTTAAGTAAGTCTAGGGCTTTTTCTCCGAGTTTCCTGTGAGTGTAAGTGATTAAGTAACGGAGTTCTGAGTGTCCCGTTATCCTCGCTATAATCATTGGTGACAGCCCCATCTCAGCCATTTTGGTAACGAAGGCATATCTCAGGGAATGAGAATTCACCTTGAATGTCTTGTAGAGCCACATTCGATAGCGATCCCTAAGCTTTAGTAGATCCTCGTCCTTCAGGTCGTAGCACTCCGCTCGTATATTGTTGTCTATCTCGTCTGGCACCCTTACGGGTCTATACTTCTCATGTTTCTGTTTAAGAACCATTACCTGAAACTTTCTCTCTCCTGTCTCCAAAAAGTATTTAAAAGCCATTATGCTCTCCCTAGCCCTTAATCCATTGGTTAGCTGCAAGATAGCAATGCTGCAATAACACTTGCCTTTACCCTTAAGCTTCGGGAGAGTCTTAAGCAGCTTGGGAAGGAAAATGTCGTATTCAATGTTTCGATCCCAGATCATTCGTTTTTTCCTTTCCTTATTATTATTAATAGGTAACTCACTCATTAGCTATCACCTTATCCTTTATGAAATGAGCAATTGCTTGTCTAATGAGCTCTGAGCGAGTAACACCTAGCTTCTGAGCTGCTATATCCATCTGATCAAGCATTTCTCTACGAACTTTGAACGCAACAACTACTATGTCTATCTTATCTTCAAGCATAAGTTTCACCTAATACAAAATTGTGAATCCAATCCTTATTATATATTGCGGTCTCTAATGATTCACTTATGCCCCAAAGTGAAACTTTAGGGGTCTGTTTAATACAAAAAAGGGGATCCAAAAAAATTTTGGCTTAAGGGGGGGTCTTTTGCCCGAGGTCTTTTATGGTCTTTTCTATGAAGGATCCTTCAATCGCTCGGTTGATTGAGATACTTATCGATAGCGTAATTGATTGCTAGAGCAATCATCTGTATCTTTTTACAGGCTTCCTGATCTATATCACAGTAGCTTAAGACTAATCTGATCAGGTTTTGGATTTCAAGCTCATCTATGTTTTTTATAGATTGAATAATGTTTTGAATAACCATGTCTTTTATCTCATTCATTTTTCTCCTCACCTTCCATTTCCTCGTGTTCAGGCTCAATACATGTTCCTAGGGCTTGACACTCGCTCACTACGGTCTTCATAGCTTTCTCTAGAGCCTCGGTCGCTATTTTGTTTATCTTATCTACTGCTTCGGGCGTAGGAGGTGGTAAAGCAAACTGACTAGGTCTTTGTCCGTTATTTGGGGATGGTTGAGGATTGCTCTGAGTAGCTGGTTGATAATATGCTGGTTGAAAATACTGCTGACCAGCAAGTCTCTGCTGAATGAGAGACAATATTATCTGGAATATTGGATCGCTAGTTGAGGACTCTTTTCCGCAAAGAGCTGGATAGCTATCGCATATTTTCCTAAAGCTCTCAAGCATTGAGACAGTTGAGGCTAAAACAACATATGGATCCTGTCCCTCATCCTTGAATGCTTCTTTTATTGCTTTGAGCATACTAACTGTTTCATTTATTTCCTCAAGCGTTTCTTTCAACTTTTTACCTTTAGGTTTGAGAGGCTTGCTCCAATGAAGCTTAACTCTTCTACCCTCCTCATCGACTTCCTCCAATCTTACATAATCGTATCCCTCGCTTCGAAGATCCTCGATAATATCGCTGACTTCAGAAACAGATACCTTTTTGTCATACTCCTCGATATCCTCCCAGCTTCCGTATTTCCTCGCCTTCAATACATATTTTGTCTTTTTAAGTTTGAATGGGAGAGGCACCTTATCACCGAGATATATATTCACCTACACCTTTATAAGCATATACATATTATATACAAGCGGTAAACAGATAATATACAGATGATATTCCGAGGGAAAACAATATAAGGGAAAAACAACAGATAATATACATTGGGAGAAAAAAATGGTAGTAAAGAAAGAGTATATTAGAGTAGTAGAGCATCCCTTCACTAAAGAAGAAATGGCTAACCTGCTGAAAGAAGCTCATAACTTCTGCAAAGCTAATGTCAAGAAGGTCTATCATCCCATCGGAGTAAGGAGAAAGAGAAACGTCTATACAGCACCAAGAGACCAGTACCAGTCATGTATCAGGGACTACATCAACAAGAAGATACAGGAGAGAGTTGGAAAGTGAGGTGATTGATGAATGGCAGATGTTAAAAGTCTTCTTGTCGCGGCTCTCTACGGAAGCATAAGGGAGACTGTTGATAAGTTTGTGGGAGGACTAGGCGGAGTTGCTGGTGTCTCAATGACTGACTTGCTGTTATTTGCTATTGGCTACTGGAAGAAGAACACGTGGTGGGGAGAAGGCTTAATGTATGGTGCAGCAGTCCAGCTGGGCGGTAACCTTATAAGGCTTGGCGGAGCCAAGGCTACAGCTCAAGCACAAGCACCAGCAATAGCGACAACTAGATTCGGAGGGAGAACGATTATAGTGTGAGGTGAAAAACATGCCTTACACCAAGACTATAAGATTCATAATAACTATACCCGCGAACCAAGCGGCTAACTCAGTCCTGGCTGGAAACAACGCCCAGGTAGTCGCTGATCCGATAATCGGAGCCCAGAACATGTTTGTAATACCATCCAGCGAGACATGGTTCATCACTGACATATACGTTAAATCCTCGCCGTCCATAGACGTAGTGTTGAGGATAAAGAAGAACAGAGACTACAAGCTTGAGACACCACCTGTCTCAGCTCTACTAGTGAGCAACCCAAGCAGACCACAGTTACCAGTATTGATGTTTGAGCCCAACAGTCAGCTTAGCATCGAGGCGGTGAACCTAGCTGCAGGCGGAGCTTCAGCGACAACCGTTGAAGTCTTTGCAACGGTAGAGATATACCCGTAAGCAAAGCGATAGCTAATGTCTCTTTTTAAACCAAATCTTTTTTTTAACACTCTTCCCCTCAGGTGATTATTCATGTCTTCAGAAGTAATTGTGTTTAATAATCTAGATGAGCTTAGGCAAAAGCTAGCAGGTATTTATCTGAATAAGGGAGAATGGGTAAAGGTTAAAGCAGAGTTTGATTTGCTCTATCCCGCAGAAATACTCATGACTAGGAGCATGATTGAGGATAGAGTAATACAAGCATTAGGGAAAGATAAACTCACGCAATACGGGTTCATAGAGAAAAGTTTCATGATATTTGTAACGGAGAAAGGATATGAGTATGGTGGTTCAGGACAAGCCGTCTATAAGAAATGGCATGTCTATATTGAGTGGGTTCTCGAAGCAGACCCTGCTTTACTGATTTACCTCGCGGTTATCTTTGGTGGAGCAATTGCTACGCTTATCACTCTTAAGTTTGTTGTAAGGGAGTTTAAGGGTTCACTCGAAGTCTTTAGACAAGTAGTAAAGGAATCACCATTGGCGGGTCTTGGTCTCGTGGGATTACCTATTTTAATAGTTATAGCTATAATATTATACATGGTGGGTAAGAAATGACTATTCCCGTGGGTATAGCTAAACCTGGTGTCAAGAGCTTCAGCAAGATACCATTAACGCTTACTAATCCACCCATCATCATTGAGGAATTCTTTGACTTCATCGACGTTGATATACTGCATACAACAGCGGATACAAGCAAGGTCTATGTCTTCATTGACAACGAGAGCTTACCATTCAGGCTAAGCGATATTGCTGGGACGTTTGTCATTGGGAAGAAAATAACCATCACGTGGGACTCATCTCAGAATGGATTAACGCTCACTCTAGTATTAGGTAAGGAGTATAGATATTTCACCTATAGGGGCTGGTTCACTCTCGGTCGTGAAACAATTGGATTAATGTCAACGCTTAGCGGTATCAAATCAACAACGGATAAGCTTGTCTTTGATTCAGCTAGTAACGTTAAGGTTGATTTGGCTAATGCGGAGATTATTTTACCGATTGAGAAGCAGAGCAACTATAAGTCTTACTTCACCATTTACAGCGGGACTGTTACAGCTAGTGGTAACACGAACGATATTGATGCTGGTATATACTCTGGATTGGAGATTATGCTCAAGGTAACGGCGGTTTCAGGGACAAGCCCGACGCTTGATTTCTATGTTGAGGGTAAATTCGAGGCTACGGGAGACTACAAGCCACTAGTCTATCAAACGGGTATAACCGGGACGGGTATATGGTATTTCACCATCACTCAGTTGATGTTCAGATACATAAGGGCTAGATGGGTAATAGGCGGGACATCTCCATCATTCAGCATCGGAGTACATGCTCAGGGACTGGTCTAAATGCCACTACAAGCCAGTAGAGTCCTGAAGACATTCAAATACGCAATGTATTTCGATGGAGTAGACGATTATGTAAGAACAGCTTCTCAAATAGCTTTGTCCACTCCTCTAACTGTCGTGGCTTGGTTTAACCACATAGACAAGTTTAATTCACTGACGCTTGTCGCGAACGCAAAAACTGGGTCACAATCTCTTGGCTTCAGGTTCTTTATAAACTCATGGCCAACAATGGACAGGAGGCTGATAATTGAGACTGGAACAGGCACATCAGGCTCGGGTGTGTATGCACCTGCGAATACAGTTCAGCCAGGCGTGTGGAACCACGGTGTAGCAGTAATGAGTGGTAGTAGCTCATCACTGTGGCTAAACGGGCAGAAAATCCGCTCTGGGAGTCTGTTTGACTTCACAAAGACAGACTACATCTACATAGGCGCAATGGTAGTTTCATATTATCTCTCCGGCTACATAGCCCAAGTCCTCATCTACAGCCGTGCCCTCTCAGATTCCGAGATTTCTTATAATTACTTGTATCCCGATAACCCTATCCGTGACGGATTGGTTCTGTGGCTCAGAGCTGATCCAAATAATGTTAAAGACATCGATAATGATGGAATAAATGAGTGGATTGATCTCAGTGGATACAACAATCACGGTAAAATCTATGGTGCTTCTCTTGTTCAGGTGGTTAAACCAGCATCAAGAATATTACCTAAAGCGAGGATATTAAATAAATTGAGGTGATGGCATGTCTCAGAAAGAAACAACCGATCAGGCAGACCAGCAGGTCCAACTCCCGATCATTGAGCGTTACCCCCACCCATCACTAATGGATTACGACGTTATAGCTATCACGAGCAAAGTGAGACATGAGTTCCTAGTCCCAAAAGACACGGCTACGAGCGATTTCATCGATGATTTGATGGTGTATGTATTAGACTACGAGGACGCTTATCCAGACCTTCAGGACCCAGACCTATGGACATGGATAGTGGATAACTACGTGGATAAAGCTGGTCAGACGAAGGCGACGACACCGTGAGCCAACAAACTTATCCTATTGGATTAACAGGTAATATCTATCCTCCAACAATAGCTGGTGTTACGGATCTAGGTAGTTCTTCAGCTTCGGTTTCAGGAACAACTTACACGGATACCCACACCTATCAATCAAACACACGTGTCAGCCGGGGCGGGACTTTTGTCTCAAAAACAATTACTTTATCCAAACCATCAATACTTGTTATTTTCGGAGAACTGCATTTTAATGGAGCTAGTGGTCAAGTAGGAGGAGTATATGAGATACAAGTCAGACTTGACGGTAAAAAAATAAAAACTATTGTGTCATCAACAGACTCTCCTCCAGATTTTCATGGCAAATACTACGCTTATGTTGTAGGAGTAGGCATTGGCAACCACACGGTTGATCTGTATCTCTCAGGCACAGCTCTCGGTTCTGGAGTACTCTTTTATGCCGACCTATATATATTAGCAATATCGTGAGGGTGATAGCATGTTAACGGAGGATCAACTAGCAACTATTTTTCTTAACTACGGTATCGCTGGTTTGATATTGTTCGTGTTCTATAAGCTGTTCTCGAATGAGCTTAGTGCTTTGAGGGATAGTATTAACCAAATGAATACTAATTTAACGAGACTGATCGATAAGATCGAGCGGATACTGGAGAAGCAGAAATGATTAAGGATATCCTTTTTTCCCTTGCTCACATAACTTTTGGTTTCCTCGCTAGTGTAAGCGTCTTAATCAGTCCTGTATTAACCGTTATCAATTTCTTAATATTTTTTGTTTATGAGTTAAATCAGGATTGGAGACTTAATGATTATGCATATGAGGAGTTTCGTGAATATGGCTTTGGTTTTGGTCTAGGAGTCGTAGTTATGCTTATTACATTGTTCAGCAAAATATATATTGGTGGGTAAAGTGGTGAAACTAAACTTCGGAGAAATCGAGTGTTTTTACAGCGATATCTATAAGATGACAGCTTGTAGAATATTCTATAACTCTCCATGGGTAGTCATCACGGGTGCTGAAGTCCCGGTTGATATGCTTACCTATGATATAAACGAGATAAAAGCAGCGATGAACAGGGCTTTGCAGCAAAACAACATGGATCTATACAACAAGTATATGCAAGACCTAAACGCTATTAACCAAGCTATTGCTAATCCGTCAGGTACTCCGCCCCCGCCCGTCCCCCCCACGATTCCGATACCCGAGGGAGCAGACGTTTACGAGGAGATAAAGAAAGCACTTTTCCCAGCACCGGCACCTACACCAGCTCCCGCTCCAGCACCAGTTACTACAGCACCACCTACACCGGTTGTTACACCAACACCTACACCTACGCAACCAACAGCCCCGTTACCAGTCCAGCCAACAGCTCCTCCACCAATCCAGCCACAGACACAGCCACAGACACCAAAAGAAAAAAAAGAAGAAGAAGAAAAAAGGATAGACCTTAAGAAACTAGCGTTAATAGGATTGCTAGGATACCTCATAATGAGGAAGAAATAAATGTGTGATTGGAAGCATTGGCTCATTTTAGGTAAAAAGTTAAGGAATAGGGAGAGAGACGATATTGGTTTTTAACCATAACTCTTTTACATAAAAACAAGGAATTATAAACAATTAAGAATCGCCCAACAAAACTTATAAAGCTTAGCCCCTCCATCAGGAAATGCAACCCGGGTAATAATAATAATAATATAATAATAATAATAAGATAATCTGGTTCTAACTATATACTCTCTTATTATATTATTATTATTATTACCCGGTTTGTGTTTTTCCATGTAACCACTAAAAAACCTTGGGTAAACAAGCTTCTTTGTAAAGCTTTTAAATATTACTATTCCTCCTCAATGCATTCTCTCAGAGCGGAGCCAGTGTATCCGTACAGCGGTATTCTGTACTCAGCGGTATCTTGCCTATAAAGTTCAAGCCAACGCTGCGTTGGTTTAACAATAATGTCAATTGGGTATCTCTCCGCACAATACTTTTTCTTGTTTTTTATCCTTTTGTCTCCCTTTATTTGTTCTAGGCAATTAGTGAATTCCTTCGTTATTTTTTCCTCAATCACTATTAAGTTGCATTTTTCCAGCAGCTTTAGTAGTCTCAACTCTCTCTTATCAAGAATCGAGGAAATATATAGGTAAGAGAGTGCCTTGAAATTGTGATAGGAAAAAAGATATATAATTTTTTCCTCGGGGTATTGGATCGGTTTTTCGTTAGTCCACTCTTCCATAACCTTCCCCTCACCGTGTTTTTAGCAATAAAAAAACCACCCCTCAAACGGAAGCAAAAATATGTAAAAAAAATATGGATTTATAATCCTCTCTGCATCTTATCGAACTCTTCGAAGAGGTCAGGGTCATTATCTTGCTTTTGTTCTTGTTTCTTCTCTTGTTTCTGAGGGTAATACGGACTTATCTCAATGTAATTCTCATATATTCTTATAAACGCCCAGTCGCTGGGAAAGTCCCTTGGAATAAATACAAATTTGTAACCTTGCTCTGTTTTACGTATTTGTGTTACGTAATACCTGCGTCTCATTCTACATTACCCTCCTAAACTTATATACTTATTTCACCGTTAACGTATTTTTCAATCAGTCTCTTTATTGTCTCGCTTATTGTTTTTCCTTCTGAATATGCTTTAGCTTTTAGTTTAAGGTGGATATTTTCTTCGAGCTCGATGTATAGGTGCTTCACCATGTTCTCACCTGTGTATATATAAGCAAGTTTAGGTTTATAAACTTAACTATACAAACAAATAAACAAAACTTTTACA
>JAWBAC010000017.1:0-8546 GCA_038997355.1 Candidatus Aenigmatarchaeota archaeon
TGTATTTTAAGCTTTTTGCAGTTTGAAGATCTAAATAATAAGTTTCATATCCCATTTTTTTAAATTTCTCTGCAATACTCCTAGCTAAAATTCCAGATTTGCAAATAAAAAGATATTTTTTGTTTTTCTCTAAGTTTAAATTTTTAACATCTACTAAATCTAAATTTATTATTTCAACTTCATTTCTTTTCGGCAAATTTAATATATCTTGCTCTATCTCAAAATTTTCAATAACTTTAACTTTTTTTATTTCCTCGTTAAAATCTATAGAAAGTTTTTCGAGTTCATTTAATACAATTTCTTTTTTTGGTTTTGTTGTTGGATACTTTTCAATTTCACAAATTTCTGGAGCTCTTAATTCAAAAAATCCAAATTCTTTTGCCAATTTTATTATTTCATCTTTATTCATTCCAATTAGCGGTCTAAAAACTGGTATTGAAACTAAGGAATTAAGTAAAATTAAAGATTCAATAGTTTGTGTTGCTGTTTGACCTAAAGATTCTCCGCTAACAATTGCATCATAAGAATTTTCTTTTGCAAAAGCTTCTGCAATTTTATACATCAAAACCTTAAACATTATTTGCTTATAACCTTTTCTAACTTTTAAAAGTTTTTCTAAATCTAAATCGTAAACAAAAAGCTTTGCGTCAGGAAAATATTCTTTAAGCTTTTGAAAAATTCTAAAAACATAGTTCAAATAAAACTCTCCAGCAATATTTATAAAAAGAAAATCTAAGTTCATACCTCTTTTTCCCATAAAAATCGATGCTAAACTAGAATCTATTCCGCCAGAAAACAAAACTAATCCTTTACCTTCAAAACCTAAGTTTAATCCTCCAATCCCATATATAACTTTATCGTAAATATATGTTTCGTTTTCATGAATTTCAACATAAACAATTTTTTCTGGATTTTTTACATCAACTTTTAATTTTAAATTTTCTTCTATATATTTTCCTAATTCTCTATTAATTTCCAAAGAATTTAAAGGAAATTTTTTATAAATTCTTTTCGTTTCGATTTTAAAACTTCCTTTATGATTTTTTAAAATTTCCAAAACTTTTTTCTTTATTTCTTCTAATTCGCTTTTTGAAGAAATAGCTGGATATATGGTTTTTATTCCGAAAACTTTCTTTAATATTTCAATCCAATCATCTTTATATGAATTTATTATTATTCTTCCCCTTTTTTCTTTTACATCGTAAAAATTAATTCTTTTCTTAATATCTTCTAAAAGATTTTTTATGGCGATTTTTCTAATTTTTTCTGATTTTATCCAAATCTCATCAATGCCTAAGAGAATTTTTTCATACATAATTAATTTAATTCGTATACAATTTTATGATAGAAATCAAAGATTATAAAGAATTAAAAAATTTTTTAAATTCTGTCATTAAAAGTTCAAAGGTTATATTATTTAATTTCAAAAGCTTTCAAAACGTTGATAAAGTTATCGAAGAAATTTTAAAGATATTGGTTGAAGAGCTAAAAATGAGTGGCATATATTTTTCCTTAAGGAATCCAGCTAATCATACTATAGATTTGCTTAAAAGATCAAAAATAAATGTTGAAAAAATTCTTTTTGTGGATACTGTTTCAAAATATTTTTATTCTCCTGCTCCTGGAATTGCTCTAGCTTATACAGAAAAAATAACAACATCTAAAGAAGGCAATATAATTTTTTTAAAATCTCCATCTAATTTGGCAGAGATTGCTATTGTTTTGTATGAAATATTAGCTTCTGTAAAAGAACCAGAAAAAACTTTTATAATCGTTGATTCGCTTGATATTATTTCTTTACATTCTGAAAGGGAAAAATTCCTTAAGTTTATTCATTTTATTTCTTCGAAGTTCAAGCTTTTTAGAGTTTTCGGACTTTATTTTCAACTAACTACTCGAGAAGAAGAGTTAATAAGAGAAATATCTGTTTTTGTAGATGAGATTGTTGAAATAAACTTAAAATAAATAAATATTATGGAGTTTGTCACAATATTTTTAATTTTAACTTCGATATTTAGCTTTTCCCTAGGTAGTATAATAATTTCAATAATATTCATTTTATCGTTAAAAAATTTTGCATCTGAAAGATTGAGAAAAATATTAATTTTTCAAGTAGTAGCACTTATTTTGTTTGCAACTTATTTTATTTTACAAATATTTGGGATAATTTTTGAAGAGATAGAAAAAAATTATATCTTTGCTTTATCTCAGAGCATATTATTAATATTAGCAATTGTATCATTGACCTATACATCTTTTTTGCTTTATGAATTATCCTTAGAAATAGGTTTTGAAAGCCCAAAAAACAAAGAAAAAGTTAGAAAAGTTTTTAGAAGCTAGTTGAAGAATTTTTTCAAACTATAATTATTTTCTAATTTTAATGCTTTTTTTATTCCAATTTTTTCAAACTTCTTTAAATCTTCAAAAGAATATTTTTCTTTTATTTCTGGTTCTAAAGATTTTTTAGGATCATTATGAATTAAATTTCCATTTTCATCATATTCAAAATCTTTATAGCCAAAGTTATAATCCCTTATTAAAAAGCTTGCCCTATATAATCTAATTTCTCTTTCTTTTTTTTCTGGCTTTTTATTTTCTAAAGGTGTTTTTGGAATAGGTTCAAAAGCAGAATAATAAACTCTTCTAACATTTAATTTTTTGTATAAATATTCTGTCATTTCTAAAATTTCTTTATCGCTTTCTTCTTTTACTCCAACGATAAATTGAGTTACTAAATCTACTTTTTTACCTTTCTTTCTATAATATTCTACAACTCTACTCAATAATTTCAATCTTTTTAAAACATCTTGCTTAAAAGAAAGATATAACTTAACTTCATCGTAATAATCTTGCGAAGGAAATTCAATGTTTATTCCTACTCTATTCGAAAGTTCTACTGCTCTTTTCATTAAATCAATACTAATTCCTGGCATCAAAGTTAAATGAATATAATTTTTATATCCAACTTTTCTTAATTCTTCAATAACTTCTATTTGTTTTTCTGAAGTAAAAATAGGATCTTTCATTATTCCGCTAGATAAAAACAATCCTTGAATTTTATTTGCTTTTGTAAGTTTTATTGTTAAGTTTACTAACTCTTCTTTTTTCCAAATAGTTCTTTGAATTCTTCTTTCATTTCTATATGGGCAAAACAAGCAATTATTAATGCAAGCATTCGAAAGTAAAGTTTTTAATAATGGAATTTGCTTACCTTTAGCGCTTGCTAAGAAAATTGGACACTTTTCTAGATGCATTCCATAAGTTAGGAATTTCCATTTTTCTCTATAATTTGCCATATTAGAAGCTTTATTATTTTTAAGAAAAAGTTATAGAAAGTATATTGCGTGCAATGATTTAAAATTCAATCTAAGGGATATTTCCACTCTAATTTCATGTCATTACAATAAGCAGTTATCGTCAAATATCTCAATTTTCCAACAACGTTTGTATTATATGTTATTATAAATCTTTCTACTTCTCCTGGCTCTAATGGATTTTGAGGTGTTCTTTGGTTCTGGGGCCTGCCTTCATATTTTGCAACAGATGTCTCTATAGTGAATGTAAAATTGTGAAGAGATGTTGATCCAATATTTCTTACGATTACATCTATTGTTGCAGGAACTTTAGAAAAATCATATCTTATTTCGCTTGGATCAATTCTTATGCTGCTTTTTTGACATTCTGTAAATGTTTGAATTTGGGATCCTGTTTCCTGAGTAGTAAACTTAAAATATCCACCTGCCCACATATATATCATTACTCCTATTCCCACAGCCAATAAAACTAAGATTATGGTTGCTATAAATGTAGATATTGCTTTCATGTTTGACAATCAATCGGACAATTTATATTATCTTCTCCAATTTCACATATGTAGTTACCACAAACTGATTGAAAAGTTGAAGTAGTATTAGTTTCGTTTGTTGTGTATGATATACAATCAATCGGACAATTTATATTATCTTCTCCTGTTTCGCATATATAATTACCACAATATGAACTACTTATATTGCTTGTAGTTTTTGGGGATGAATTGAAATAGGGAGAAGTTGATGAAGGAGAAGAAGTAGAATAAGGAGGTTGTTGCGAAATTTCTCCTCCACTAGGTTGAGGAGGTTGTTGTGTAGGTGGATAAGAAAATTGAGGTGGCGATATAGGTTGAATATTTTCTTGAGGTGAGGTTTCTTTTTTAGGCATTAAGAATTTAAACAAATTAAAATAAAAAATTGAAAAAGTTATTCCAACAAAAATTATTGCTAAAATCGGTATAAAATAAAATTTTTTGAAAGAAAATCTAGGTTTTTCTTCTTTAGAAATCGAAATTAGAGGTTTTATTTCTTTTGGTTTTTCTTCAATATCTTTCTTAGTAAGTATTTCTTGAATTCCTAGTTCTATTTCTTCACTACTATATCCTTCACCTTTTAAAATTGTTATTATGTTATCTATGCTATGTCCTGCAAGCTTTAATTCTCTTATTCTTTCTACTATTGGTTTTTTCTCACTCTCCATAATAATATGTTTGTCCTACAGAAGTTTTAAGTGTGTTTAGTTGAATGTATCTTAATCTAGCAATTTCTGCTGGATGAGGTAATCCATATCTTAGTGCATCCCATCCATAATTTAAGCTAATTCCTTCATACCATTCCATAGTTACACTTTCTCCTGGTTTAATAGCATCTGGACCTCTAAATCTTTTTGAGATCCAATATTCATGAGCCCTATCTCCTCTTGCTTGGAACCAATCATAATCGCTTCTATTTCCAACACCAACTAACCAAAATGTTTGATTACAATATCTTGCGCACCAACTTAAATCTTCCCATGGTTGTGACCAAGAAGCTATCCAAGGTTCTGGTGGTTTTTTAAATTCTGAATCTGCTAAATTCGATGTCCACCAACCATCCCACCACCACAATCTAATAAATAATCCATTGCCTAATGAAAGTGAATCTGCTGAAACATTAATAATTATTGGAATGTCACCACTTTTTCTACATACAGCACTTTTAATTAAAATCCAAGGCGACCAAGCTCCAGGATTTAAAGTTATTGGTAAATTAAAATTACCTTCTCTAGGGAATTGATCCCATCTTTTTCCACCAATATAAAGATCTGTTATAGTTACTGTGCCAGTACCCATATTTCTTATTCTAAATTCTAATCTTGGCCAATCCCTATCTCCACAACCACCAGGAATTTCTTCTGTATTGAAGGTATCAGAAATATTCACATAATAAACTTGTTGCTTGCTTCCATTAATTTGAATGTAAGATGCGCTCCATACCCAACCATGCATTGATTCTCCAAAACCATCTAAAACAACTCTTCCATCCCATCTTGCCCATTGAGTTATATAGTTATTGAGATGTTGAATTTCTAAGGGTCTATCTCCTTTATTTGTTAATTTCATCTTTACTTTAATGTAATCTGTATTAGGCCAAAGTATATATGTTGTTTCGATTTCTGCCGGAAATGCTCTTTTAACCAATTGCCAATAATAAATTCTAAATCTATCCATTCTAGAATCTTTAGAAACTTTAATTTCAATAGGAATACTTCCAGATTTATTAAAAATAGATGGTCTTATATCGAACCAACACGACCAACAACCCCAATCCCACCAAGGCCACCACCTTTCTCTATATGGCGGAGTTTGCCAATTGGAATCATCAAAATTCAAAGCATACCAAGGATTACCGTTAGCATCTGTTGGCGGTGTGCAAGGAGTTATGTTTTCTGGATTGCAACTATCAGAGCAATCTGTTTGTTGATAATATTTCCATCCAGAATTTAAAATTCCTGTTTCACTATTTCTTGGAACCACTCTAAATGGTAATTCTGGAAATCCTGTTCCGTTATAAATAATTAATTCTGCATCAAATGCTTCAAATCCGCCCCTTTCTTTTACAGCGCAAGCTAAAACATTCTCTCCATTTAAATTGAACCAAGAAGGATCTACATTCCATACATTCTTCCAATATGTTCTTCCAAGACAACCTGTATCTAAACCGATTTTATTTCCATTTAAGTAACAAACAACACCATCATCGCTAGCAACATAAAGTCTTGCTTCAGTTATTGTTACTCCAGGTGGAAAAGTATTTGCGCTAAACTTATATCTATAATATCTAATGCAATTATCACAACCCCAATCATCATCCCCCCATCTCAATTCAGGAAGATTATAATAATAATCACCTACTCTAAAACTTTCAAATTTAACTCTATCTCCTAACGTACCTCTAATATGAAAATTTATCATTGCCATACTTAAGTTAGTAGAAATAACATTCGGAATGTTTGAAGTATATGTTTGTGAGGCACTACCATTTATTACAGTATCCATTACCCATCCTTCTTTTGCGCGAACATCATGAATATATGGGTCAAACCAAAACCAACCAGACCATAAATAAGGTGCCTTTGCTTTAATAATTATAACATTTTTATCAGAAACTATTTGCGTGTTTTCTCTTGAATAAGGTGCAAAATACCAATGCCACATTTCAGGCATTGGATATCCCAATTTTTCTTTATAATTATCGTAAAGATAAACTCTATGAACTTCTCCGAATCTATAATCATCAGGATTTCCTGTAAACTTATCTCTCATATTTAAAATTCCTCCCCAAGGTTGATTCCATCTCAAAATAATTGCAACATGCAAATTATTAGTAAGCCAAGAGTCTGGAGAAACTTCTAAGGTTACATTAATTACTTTTGGAGATTTTATACTTTTAAGATAATCAGTGATGTAATAATAGTCTGACCAATCCTTAATTCCATATCCTAATACTTCATTTGGAGTCCATGTATATGCAGGTTGGTTATCAACACTAATCTTTGTTATAGTCATTCTATCTCCAGGTTTTAAATTCCATGTATGAAACCTTATGAAAGCTTCTTGAAGTTCTCCTGCAGGATAAAATTGAGGATCCCAAACAAAATGAAAAGTATAGATAGTAGATTTTCTTCCATTAATGTTTAATTGCCATCCTTGTCTCCAATCATATCCATGAAATGGTTGAAAATTAGTTACATTTAAAGCAATTGTAAATGCTACTTTTGAATTTTCAATCTGCAATCCTTCTTTTAATCTTCTTTCACACCACCACCATTCACAAGTATCTGGATAAACTATAGATACCTTAGGATATTCTAATACTAAAGTGGAAGGTCGAACATTATATTCTATATAATAAATTTTACTTCCGTTAGCAGGAATGTCAGAAGCTTCAAAATAAACTATTGCTTTTTCTCCTTCAGAAGTTATAGGATTTTCTGTTTTATTAACTAACCATTCAATAAAAGC
Organism: Candidatus Aenigmatarchaeota archaeon; assembly: GCA_038997355.1. GTDB lineage: Archaea > Aenigmatarchaeota > Aenigmatarchaeia > CG10238-14 > SpSt-28 > JAHLMO01. Next base: position 7,313 of record JAWBAC010000017.1, read on the forward strand.
AGGAACTTCGTTTCCGTTAGCATCTATAACACGAACCTTATTTTTATCTACTCCTGCAGGAAAAGAAACTTCAATTTCAACACCTTGATAATCTCTATATACTCCTCCTAAATCTTTAACTTCAATAGGAATTCTATTTTCCCAAGATATTTCTTTTTTAATTCCTTCAGCGGTTGTTATTAAAAACTTTATACAAGAAGAATTGGAATATGCAGTTAAATATGCTATATATCCAGCATCTAGAGAGTCTAAACCGATTAAAGGTTTTACTAAGCCTTTTGAATCATAACAATTTATATAGATGTTTGTCAGAGATTTTCCTCCATTATTTAACAAAGTTATGTTATATGCAATTTTATCTTTTAAAGGAATTTGATAAATATTTATAACTTCTAAATTTGGTAATTCTAAGCTAACTAATTTATATGTGCTTCTTTCGACTCTTATTAAAGGAGTTTCTGCAAGCGGCTTAATCATAGTATATAAGGTTACTCCTACTCCAACCGTTATAACAACAAGAATTATAGTAGCTACAAAAGTAGATATACCTCTCATATTTTCTTTTCAGCACTTACTTTTATATTTTCTAAACATGTTGCAAAAACTTTTATACGTGTAGCGCTTGAAATATCTCTATCGGAAAATAAATTAAAAGAATATGTCATTCCAGGTTGCATAGGATTTTTATTTGTAAAATCTGAAGAATTTAATTTAATTAATTCGTTTGGTGTTAAAATTTCGAAGATAAAATCATATAACCCTTCTTTTCCTCTAACATAAAATACAGTAACAACAATATTATTTGGAGGATTTATTTTTACATCTTCTATGTCTAAATAACTTTCTGCACATCTTTGCTGCGCTTCAAAAATAGGAACACTTTCTTTTACAGGAGAAGTAATATATCCGCTAAACCACATATAAAGTACTATTCCTATTGCAACAACTAATGCAACTAAGATAATTGTAGCAAGAAATGTTGAAATCAACTTTTTAACCATAAAATAAGAAATTATAAGATCTTATATTTATATTTTAATTTTTATTTGAATCTCTAAAATTAAAGATTTAAGTGTTAAATTTAAATTTATTTATACTTTACGATTTTTTTATTTTTATTGAAACATGACCAACGAAAGACCTTTAGATGCCTTAGAGAAAGCAAAAGGAAAAAAAGTAATAGTAAAACTAAAAAGCGGAGAAGAGATAATAGGAATATTAAAGGCAGCAGATT
>JAWBAC010000018.1:0-8081 GCA_038997355.1 Candidatus Aenigmatarchaeota archaeon
TATCAAACTGCATTTTGATTTTTACATCATCACCAACAATATGATAATCTTTACCATCATAAATATCTTTTCTTCTGTTGTATAGCCAACTAGGGATATCATATTTTTGAGGATTTCTTATTATATCTTCTAATATTTGAAGTTGTTCTTCGCTCAAATTACCAATAGGAAATTCTCTATCTATTCCAGTAACTTCTTTGAAAACTTTGCAAACAGCATTTCCATATGAAAAGCTTACCCCTTTAATTTTCCAAACAGCTCTTCTTATTGGTAATGTTCCATCAATATCAGTATCTATTAATCTAACTACAGCTTTCTCGACTTTAATTTCTTTTTGTTTTTTCTTTTTAGCTTTAAGCTCTTCTATTTCCTTCTTTTCTTCGGCTCTACTAATTGTTTGTTTCTCTTTTAATGTTCGTGTTCCCATAATAGTTTTGAAAAAATAAATAAATAATTTTGGTATTTGTATAAATAATGAAGGTTGGAGATGTTGTTTACATAGATTATGTCGGAAGAATAAAGGATACAAATGAAATTTTTGATTTAACTAACGAAGAAATTGCAAAAAAAGAAGGTATATATAATCCTAATGTAACCTATAAGCCAATACCTGTTGTTGTTGGTTTTGGATTTGTTATTAAAGGATTGGATGAAGCTTTGCAAGAAATGAATGTTGGAGAAGAAAAAGTAATTGAGATTCCGCCAGAAAAAGCTTTTGGAAAAAGAGATGAAAATTTAGTAAAAACTTTTAATCTTTCAGATTTCAAAAAACAAGATGTAGATGTTAAAGTTGGAGAATATGTAAGCATTAACGGAATTTTAGGAAAAGTAATAAGTATTAGCGGAGGAAGAGTAATGATAGATTTTAATCATCCTTTAGCTGGAAAAACCTTAGTTTATAATGTTAAGATTGTTAAAAAAGTTGAAGATGAAATAGAAAAAGTTAAAGCAATATTAGAGTTTTATTTTAAAGATACGAGCAAATTCGATGTAAAAGAAGATAAGGAAAGTGATGCAATAATAATAGTAGATAAAGAAAAAATTATTTCCCCAGAAAATAAAAAAATGCTATTTGATATAATTTCGAAAATTATTAATAAAAAAAGGTTGATCTTTATGGATATTTTTGAAAAGAAGTAATTAAATGCTTTTTAAATAATCTTTCAGAGATTTAATTGTTCCACTAACATTTAAAAGTTTTATTATGCATTTCTTTTTGTTAATTTCTTTAATTCTGCCTAATGCAAAATAAACGAAATGCTTAGATAAATGATTGCACTTAACAATAATTGTTTTTTTGTTTTTATCGTATGTATCTTTTAGGATTTTAAAGCTTGTTAAAAATGCTAATTTTCCAAAGCTATTTAATAAAGAATTCCAAAACTCTCTTTCTATTTCTTCGTATTCAAAAATTTCATCAGAAATTATTTTTATTAATAAGTATCTTTTTCTTTCTCTTAAAGTTGGTATTAAAGTTTTTAACCTTTTTATTGATCTATAGCTTGTCATACCAATTCTACACCAGGCATTATCCATTTATCGCTTCTTTTCTTTTTATTCTCTTCTAAAATTTTTTCAACTCTTTTCCAGTTTTCTTTTATTTCTTTCTCTTCAAAACCTAAAATGTATTCAAAAGCTTCAAAAAATTTATAGTCTTTCAAATCATACTTATTTTTTGCAAAGCTAGCAAATAAAAATGCTACTTTATATTTTCTGCAAAGTTTAGCAATTTCTAAAATCTTTGAATAAGTTTTGTTTTCTTCATAAAGATTTTCGAAATTTAAAGAATTGTAATTAATAACGATTCCAACATCATTTAAAGATGCTTTTTTCGCAAAAATATGATTCATTCCTATATCTTCTCTATTTTCAAAAGGATTGATTAAAAAATCACAGAAAGAATTTTGAACTGCTTCTCTATTAATTTTTAAATTTCCGCCTTTAACTAAAAGAATATCAAATTTCCTTCTAAAATTAACTTTCATTTTTATCAAATCTCTATAATTTTTTTCAGAAAAAATTAATCCACTAAAAATTTCTATGTTTGAATTTAATTGTTTAACTTTTTTATCAAATTCTTCAATGTTTTTTACTTTTTCAAAATTTTCAGCAACTATTACTTTTTCGTATCCTAATTCAGCTAATGCTTCCAAAATTTCATTTATGTTTTCGCTATAAGGAACTATATCGATCATCATTAACAAAATACTTGAGTTACATAAACTTTTCCCTCTTCATCAATAAATATTCCTATGCCTTCATTTTTCCAATATTCAAATAGCATGTTTTTTCTATGACCTTCGCTTTTATACCAACTATTTACAACTTCTTTTGCAAATTCATCAAAACTATAAAAATCGTAGCTTATAATTTTTTTGCTTATTTTTTCGTACGTAAAGCTTTTGTAAATTCTGCCTAAAAATAAGTTTTCTGCACCTTCATAAACATAATTATCTACAAATATTTTGCAATCGTAATTAAATTTTTGAAATCTATCTTTTAATGTCTCTCCATCTGGAGAAATATGATCAAAATAATCTCTTAATGCCATATCTTTGCTATGATATCTAGCAATCTCTCTTAATCTATCATCGAATTTTAAAATAGTTAAACCTAAGCTTGCCCTTAGCTTATTAACTTCTTCATGAAGTTTTAGTTCTAAATAGCTTATGCTATTGTTAAATTCTTTTAACTTTTCTGAAAAGGTTTCTTCAGCAGTTTTATATCTTTCGTAGATTAGAGGTTCTAAAATTAAGTTTTTTGCGTAAATGTTTCCAGCTAAAATTTTTTGTGTAAAGTTTTGAATACCTAATATTTCGTCAAGAATTTTTAAATTTTCGAAAGAAGAAAAGAGATATATTAAAATTATTACTATTGTTGCGATATAAAAAAGTTTTACTGGGAAAATTTCTTCAAATTTTTCTTTTAATACTAAATAAGAAAGATAGAAAATAGATAATAAAAGCGAGAGAAAAATTATTCTCAATAAGTTAAAGTTTCCGATAAGCAAAAATATAGAAGTTGAAATGATTATTAGAGATATGAAGAAAAAGCTAAAAAAATTATGTATTAATTTGTTATATTTTTCAATTTTTTTCATAAAATTATTTTTTCTAATGATTATTTTTATGGATGAAAATTTGAAAAGAATAAAAGAAATTATTTTGCAAACAGCTAAAGAGATGAATATTGAAATAGATAAAATTATTTTATTCGGTTCGAGAGCTAGAGGAGATTATAGAGAAGATAGTGACTATGATTTATTGATTGTAACGAAAGAAAAATTAATAAAACAAAAAGAGATAGAATTAGAAATAAAAATTAGAAATAGAATAGCATTAGAAACAAAGATTGCATGCGATATATTTTTTGTTGATAAAAAAACATTCGAAAGATATAAAAATGTTTATGGTTCACTCTATGGAATAGCAAATTTAGAGGGAGTAATGATATGAAAGAAGATGTTAAAAAAGTTACTAAAATTTGGATAAAAGAAGCAGAAGAAGATTTAAAAATTGCAACTCTTTTATTTAATCAATATCTGAAAAATCGGTAATTTTTGCTCAACAGACAGCAGAGATGTTCTTAAAAGCATTCTTAGCTTTTCATAATAAGCCTATACCCAGAATACACGAGATAGAAACTCTTATAGCTATTTGCTCGGAAATAGATGAAAGTTTCAAAGAATTATATAAGTTTAATGTTTCACTTTTAACTAGATATTATAAAAGTAGATATCCACCAAGTGTATTAGATGTTAACGAACAAGAAGCAAAAGAAGCTATTGAAATAGCTGAAAAAGTAAAAGAGTTTGTAATGAATAAGTTAAAAGAAAAATTAGAATAATTATGGATGAGAATTTGAAAAAAATAAAAGAAATCATTATTCAAACAGCGAAAGAGATGAATATTGAAATTGATAAAATTATTCTTTTCGGCTCAAGAGCAAGAGGAGATTACAGAGAAGATAGTGATTATGATTTGCTGATTGTAACAAAAGAAAAATTAGATAAAGAAAAAGAACTAAAGTTTTTGACAAAAGTTCATCGAAAGCTAGTAGAAATATTAGAGAAGCCGATAGATATATTAATAGAAAATGAGAAAGATTTTGAAGAAGAATCTAAATACTTAGGTTATATATATTTCTGGATTAATAAGGAAGGTATAAAAATATGAAGAAAGACACAAAAGATTTTTTAGAAATTGCTGAAGATAATTTAATAATAGCTAAGAAAAATTTTGAAGATAAAATATATAGGAGTGCTTGCTTTTGGGCTCAACAAGCAGCTGAACTCTTTATTAAAGCTTATATGGTAGAAAAAGAAATATTTGATCCAAAAAAGCATATTACTCACGATTTGTTTTTCTTAATAAAGGAATGTAGTAAGAAAGATAAAGATTTTGAAAAATTATTTGATTTTGAAAGAGAATTAGCAATGCTATCAAAATTTGCTACTACAACAAGATATGTAATAAAAGAGATTAAAAGGATTTCTGAACAAGAAGCAAAAGAAGCTATTGAAATAGCTGAAAAAGTAAAAGAGTTTGTAATGAATAAGTTAAAAGAAAAATTAGAATAATTATGGATGAGAATTTGAAAAAAATAAAAGAAATCATTATTCAAACAGCGAAAGAGATGAATATTGAAATTGATAAAATTATTCTTTTCGGCTCAAGAGCAAGAGGAGATTACAGAGAAGATAGTGATTATGATTTGCTGATTGTAACAAAAGAGAAATTGGATTGGCAAAAAAGAAAAAAATTTTGGATATATTTGAGAAGACAAATAAAGCAGAAGGCGGATATTCTAATAATAGATAATAAAACTTTTGAAGAAAAAAAGAATGATATTTGGAATGTTGTACACGAAGCTTATGAAAAAGGCATAATAATATGATAAATGTAAAAGAATGGATAGAAAAGGCAGAGACAGATTTAAGAGTGGCAAAAACTTTATTAAAATTAAATGAAGCTAGTTGGGTTATCGCCTTTCATGCTCAACAAGCAGTAGAAAAATTCTTAAAAGCCTTTTTAGTATTTCATAATAAACCTTTTAGAAAAACACACGATATTAAAGAATTGCTCGATTTATGCATTGAAATAGATGAAGAATTTAAAAAACTAGAAGATTTAGGTGTGGAATATTTAACTGAATATGCAACAAATCTAAAGTATCCACATTTCTATGAGCCAACAGAAGAAGAAGCAAAAGAAGCAATAGAAATTGCTGAAAAAGTAAAAGAATTTGTATTAAAGAAGTTAAACATTTAATAACCATTTCCATAAAGGTATACATTTAATTTCTTTATTATCAATTTTTAAAACATCTTCATAATCCCAAGTAATTATCATTAAACCTTTACATTTTAACAAATCGCTTGCTTTCAACAATGCTTTAATTTCTCTTTTTTCGATTTCATCTTTACTAGATGCATAAGTTACTTGAATTAATTGTTTTACTTTTGTTCCTTCTTTTATTACAAAATCTACTTCATTTTGTTGATAATCTTTGAAATAATAGATTTCCGTTAAAGGATTTTCATTAGTTTTTCTTAATAAATCTAAAAACACGACATTTTCCATTTTTTTACCAATATCTTTGCTATAGAGCAAAATAGAAGGAATTCCTATATCACAAACATAAACTTTTTTAGGCCAAGAACTTCTCAAATAAACTGAAGTGCTAAATTTATTTAGAAAGAAAACAACTAAAGTATCTTGCAACTTATTTACATACCCATAAAGAGTTTTTTCAGAAATTTTTCTATTAAAGAAATTCCTTATCTTTTTGATACTAATTTGAGAAGAAAAGTTTTGAAAACAGAATTCAAACAAAAATCTTCCAAACTCCAAATTTCTAATGTTATGCCTCTCTACAAAATCTCTAATAAAAATTTCATTTGAATATTCTTTTAATATTGTCTCTTTTTTATCAGATAAAATAACTTCAGGAAAACCACCAAAAGTCAAATATTCATTCAAATATTTTAATAACTTACCCACACCTTCAAAAGTATTTATATCTACTTTATTTTTTGTTTTAAGAAATTCTCTAAAGCTAAAAGGTAAAAGCAGATAACTTAAACTTCTTCCTCTTAGCTGAGTTGCAATCTCTTTGCTTAAAAGTTTTGAAGAAGAGCCCGAAATTATTACATTATATCCTAAATCGTGCAAACTTCTTACCAATGTTGGCCATTCATTAATTACTTGAACTTCATCTAGCAATAAAGTTTTTGGTTCATATTTCATTTCAGTAAAGATTTTTATAACTTCGAAAAATTCCGATATTTCAATATTTTTAAACGCTGCATTCTCAAAATCTACATACATGCTATTTTCAAATTTTTCTGACAAATAAAAGAGATACTAAGTTTTACCAGATCTTCTCGGACCAATGATAGATAATACTTTTCTAATTTTTTCTGGAAAAGCTACTTTTAGCTCTCTTTCTATACCTTCGAATTTTATATCTCTTGCAAAAAAGTTTTTTACGAGTTCTCTTTTTATCATAATTAATAATAGCAATTTTTAAATAAATTGCTACTCTTGAAATAGCAATTTTTTAGAGTTGAAAATAAATAAAGAAAAAGTATTAATCTTCGAATATCTGCTTGGTATAAAAACTTTCCGTTTGGTATCAAAAATTTCCACAATATTTTTTAACTTTAACAGTTATAATAAAATAATATAGTAACCTAAAGGACTTAAATTATTTTTATGGATGAAAACTTAAAGAAAATAAAAGAAATTATTGTTCAAACAGCAAAAGAAATGAACATTGAAATTGATAGAATTATTTTATTTGGTTCGAGAGCTAGAGGAGATTATAGAGAAGATAGTGATTATGATCTATTAATTGTAACTAAAAACAAATTAAACGAAATCCAAAAGAGAAATTTTGTTATTTTGGTTCATAAAACTTTAGTTAAGAATTTCCAAGAAGGATTTGACATAATAGTTGTAGATAAACAATACTTTGAAAAATATAGAGATGTATATGGCTGCATAGTGGGAATTGCCAATCTAGAAGGAATAATTATATGAAAAAGGAAATAATAGAAAAAGTGAAACTATGGATAAATAAAGCTGAAAAGGATATTAAACTAGCAAAATTAGCTTTGGATAATGATATTTTCGACTATTCTTTATTTCACTCTCAGCAAGCAATTGAAAAATTCTTAAAAGCCTTTCTGGTTTTTCATAATAAACCTCTTAGAAAAACTCATGATATAGAAAAGCTTATAGAAATGTGTAAAGAAATAGATGCGGAATTCGAAAAACTTTATGATATGAATATAGAAAAGTTTTACCCTATCGGTATAGAAGTTAGATATCCAGAGTTCGAAATTGAAATTTCTGAACAAGAAGCAAAAGAAGCAGTTGAAATAGCTGAAAAAGTTAAAGAATTTGTAATGAAAAAATTAGAGAAATTAGAATAACTCTTATCTAGAGATAAAAAAACTTTATAAAATATAAAATATCGACAAAAATTAAGTTTTTAATAATTAAATTTTAAAAATCGACAGTTTATAATAAAGAAATAAGTTTTATTAACCTATAATCATTTTTAATTGGTTTTTTCGACCGTTTCGACAAAAAATTTTCTCGAATAATATAATATAGGGGTTACGATTTATAGATATATTTAGAGATATATGATATTGTTAACTATTTATGAAAAATTGAAAGGATTAAAATCTCAAAGTATTACCTTAGCTTTTATTCTATCTATTTTAACGCCTCTAATATCTTTATTTGGACTTCTTGAATTAACTGGCTATTTTTCTCTTAATAGTGTTAATGAAAGCTTGCAAAATGTTAGCATAGAATTATTGAGTGATAGTTATTGCATATATGATAATGTTACTCTAAGAATTAGTTTCAAAGATGTTGTAGATGAAGCTTTGATAAACTTTTTGAATTATTCTGAAACTTGTTTTAATTGCTCTTATTTAGAAAAAACTTTTGTTGCTGATAGTGATAAAATAAATGTTTATGTTAAGTATAGAATTGGGAATGAAAGCTTTGAAGAAAGTAAAAGTTTTGAACTGAAGCAAAGATTTTTAGATTTTAACTTAAGTT
>JAWBAC010000019.1:0-7998 GCA_038997355.1 Candidatus Aenigmatarchaeota archaeon
TTATGGACGAAAATTTAAAGAAAATAAAAGAAATCATTCTTCAAACAGCAAAAGAAATGAATATCGAAATAGATAAAATAATTCTTTTTGGTTCAAGAGCTAGAGGTGATTATAAAGAAGATAGTGATTATGATTTATTGATTGTAACTAAAGAAAAGTTAGAAACTAAAAGAATTCTTTCTTTATCTTCTGAAATAGAAGATAAAATAATTGAAACTTTTGATAAACCAGCTGATATAATAGTCATTTCAAAGGAGGAATTCGAAAAATACAAAAATTGGAAAAGTCTTGTAATAGGAGTTGCTGCAGAAGAAGGGATAAACTTATGAAAGAAGAAACAAAACAATGGTTAGAAAAAGCAAATAAGGATTTAAATAGAGCCAAAATATTAATAAATTTTGATGATTATGAGGATTGTCTTTTTCATTTGCAACAAGCAATAGAAAAATATTTCAAAGCCTATTTGATAGATAATGATGCTTTTAAAGAAAATCTTCATAAAACACATAATCTGAAATTTTTACTTAAAGAGTGTAGTAAGATTGATAAAGATTTTGAAAATTTATTAGATAAAAATTCTATTAAACTTCTATCGCTTGGAATTATAGTTAGATATCCTTTTCCGATTGAAATAAAAAAAGAAGATATAGAAGAATTAATTGAAATTGCTGAAAAAGTAAAAAACTTCGTATCGAATAAGTTAAAAGAGAAGTTAGAATAATTATGGACGAAAATTTAAAGAAAATAAAAGAAATCATTCTTCAAACAGCAAAAGAAATGAATATCGAAATAGATAAAATAATTCTTTTTGGTTCAAGAGCTAGAGGTGATTATAAAGAAGATAGTGATTATGATCTATTAATTGTAACTAAAAATAAATTAAATAAAAATACTAAAGAAAATTTTGCTGCTTTAGTCGAAATAAAATTAATTAGAGTTTTAAATAAACCAATCGATTTAATAATTACAAATAAAAGAGATTTTGAAAAAAATTCAAAATACATTGGCTATTTGTTCTATTGGGTAAAAAAAGAAGGAATAAAAGTATGAGAAAAGATGTTAAAAATATAGTAGATACTGCATTAGAAAACTTAAAAATGGCAAAAGATGATTTAGAGGATAAATCTTATAGAGGTGCTTGCTTTTGGGCTCAACAAGCAGCAGAACTTTTTATTAAAGCTTATTTAGTGTATAGAAATGTTTTTAATCCTCATAGACATCTTACTCATAATCTTTTATTTTTAATTGAAGAATGTATAAAAGTTGATAAAGATTTTGAAGAATTACTAAAAATAAAAAATAAACTAAGAAGATTGTCTGAATATGCTATTTCTTCGAGATACTTTTTCGGTAATATGAAAAAGATTTCTGAAGAAGAAGCAAAAGAAGCAATTGAAATAGCTGAAAAAGTAAAAGAATTTGTATTGAATAAATTGAAAGGAAAATTAGAATAATTATGGATGAGAATTTGAAAAAAATAAAGGAAATTATTTTGCAAACAGCGAAAGAGATGAATATCGAAATAGATAGAATAATTCTTTTTGGTTCAAGAGCTAGAGGAGATTATAGAGAAGATAGTGATTATGATTTGTTGATTGTAACAAAAGAAAAATTAGATAAAGAAAAAGAAAAAAGTTTTAAAATAAAAATAATTAGAATTGCTGCGAAATATTTGATAGATATTCAGCCGATACTAGTAAGTTCTGAAAGATTTGAAAAATATAAAAATGTTTATGGAGATATAGTGGGAATGGCAGTTTTAGAGGGCATAGAGTTATGAACTATATTCATGATAAAACCAAAAAATGGATTGAAAAGGCTATTAAAGATATCAATACTGCAAAATTGTTGTATGAAAATGAAAATTATGAAAATTCGATATTTTTCTCTCAACAAGCAGTTGAAAAGTTTTTAAAAGCTTTTCTAGTTTTCCATAATAAACCTTTTCCTAAAACTCATAACATAGCTAAGTTAATAGAATTATGTAAGGAAATAGATTTAGAATTTGATAAACTTTATGAGTTTGAAGCAGATAAACTTTATCCTATCGGTATAGATGTTAGATATCCAATAGATATAATAGTCTCTGAAGAAGAAGCAAAAGAAGCTATTGAAATAGCTGAAAAAGTAAAAGAATTTGTATTAAAGAAGTTAAACATTTAATAACCATTTCCATAAAGGTATGCATTTAATTTCTTTATTATCAATTTTTAAAACATCTTCATAATCCCAAGTAATTATCATTAAACCTTTACATTTTAACAAATCGCTTGCTTTCAACAATGCTTTAATTTCTCTTTTTTCGATTTCATCTTTACTAGATGCATAAGTTACTTGAATTAATTGTTTTACTTTTGTTCCTTCTTTTATTACAAAATCTACTTCATTTTGTTGATAATCTTTGAAATAATAGATTTCCGTTAAAGGATTTTCATTAGTTTTTCTTAATAAATCTAAAAACACGACATTTTCCATTTTTTTACCAATATCTTTGCTATAGAGCAAAATAGAAGGAATTCCTATATCACAAACATAAACTTTTTTAGGCCAAGAACTTCTCAAATAAACTGAAGTGCTAAATTTATTTAGAAAAAATACATTTAAAGTATCTGTTAGTTTGTTTACATAATCGTATAGGGTATGAAAAGAAATCTTTTGTTTTGTAAAATGTTTTCTTATTTTATTTATACTTAACTCTTTTGAAAAATTTTGAAACACAAATTCAAACAAAAATCTTCCAAAATCTATGTTTTTAATTTTATGTCTTTCTACAAAATCTTTCCAAAATATAGCATCAAAATACTCTCTTATTAATTTTTCTTTATTTTCAGATAACACAACTTCAGGAAAACCTCCAAAAGTTAGATATTCTTCTAGATATTTTAAAATAGTACCTCTTTCTTCAAAAGTATAATATTTTTCTTTCTTAAAATTTTTAGAAATCAAAAATTCTCTAAAACTAAAAGGCAAAAGTAAGTATGATAATGTTCTACCTCTCAATTGAGTTGCTATCTCCTTAGGTAATAACTTCGATGAAGAACCAGTTATAAAAACATTATATCCTCTATCTATTAAAGATCTAACTAAGGATTCCCAATTATTTACAATTTGAATTTCATCGAGAAATAAATTTTTTGGCGCATATTTAACTTTTGTAAAAATTTTAATTATATCGAAAAATTCTATTGCTTCAACATTTCTAAAAACGATATCTTCGAAATTTACATACATGGAATTTTCGAATTTGTTGTAGAGATATAATAAATAATAAGTTTTTCCAGATCTTCTTGGTCCTACAATAGTTATAGCTTTATTTGGAAAAATATCTATTTTAAGTTCTCTTTCTATTCCTTTAAATTCTATGCTTTTTGCAAAATAGCTTTCTATAAGATCTTTTTTTATCATAAATATTATATTTCAATAATATAAATTTATATTTTTTGAGTATAAATTTTTGAAATAATTTATACTATAAGGATATAAATTTAAATGCATAATTTAGAATTTCTGTTTGTTTAAAGTAAATAGAAAAAATTAGAATAATTATGGACGAAAATTTAAAGAAAATAAAGGAAATTATTTTGCAAACTGCAAAAGAAATGAATATCGAAATAGATAGAATAATTCTATTTGGCTCGAGAGCAAGAGGCGATTATAGAGAAGATAGTGATTATGATTTGTTGATTGTAACAAAAGAAAAATTAGATAGAAAAAAAGAAAAAGAGTTTAAAATAGAAATTTCTCTGAGAGTTGTTAGAGAAATTGAAAGTGCTATAGATATTTTTGTGTTTGCTAAAGAAGAGTTCGAGGAATATAAAAACATCTATGGTTCTCTAGTAGGTATTGCAAATTATTATGGAAAAGAAATATGAAAAAGCAATCAAAGAAATAGTTAATGAGTGGCTAAAAGATGCAGAAGAAGAATTAAAAGCTGCAAAAACTTTGTTAAGAGAGTTGCCAGAAAAAAGCGCTGTTCATGCTCAACAAGCAGCAGAAAAATTCTTAAAAGCATTCTTAGCTTTTCACAATCAATTAATACCAAAGACTCATGTAATAGAAATTCTAATTAAAAAATGTATGAAAATAGATGAAGATTTTTCTAATCTACTTACTCCAGAAATAATCATACTAACAGAATATTATAGAGCTAGATATCCTCCCAAAAAATTAATAATTTCACAAGAAGAGGCAGAAAAAGCAATAGAAATTGCTGAAAAAGTAAAAAACTTTGTATTGAATAAGTTAAAAGAGAAGTTAGAATAATTATGGACGAAAATCTAAAGAAAATAAAAGAAATCATTCTTCAAACAGCAAAAGAAATGAATATCGAAATAGATAAAATAATTCTTTTTGGTTCAAGAGCTAGAGGAGATTATAGAGAAGATAGTGATTATGATTTATTGATTGTAACAAAGGAAAAATTAGATAGAAAAGATAAAATAAGATTTAAAACAAAAATGAGAATAATCTTCGCAAAAGAAAAAATTCCTGTAGATTTAATTGTTTATTCTTCTCAAGAATTTGAGGAAAGAGCAAAAGACGTTAGTTATATAGCATATTACGCAAGTAAAGAAGGAGTATTAATATGAAAGAAGAAACTGTTAAAAAGTGGATAATAAAGGCTGAAAACGACCTAAAAATAGCAAAAGATGAATTAAACACTGAGAATCCAGCAACAGATGGAATATGTTTTCATGCTCAACAAGCAGCAGAAAAATTCTTAAAAGCATTCTTAGTTTTTCACAATAAACCATTTAGGAAAACACACGATCTTGTTGAATTATTAGAATTATGTGAAGAGATTGATGAAAGTTTCAAAGAACTATCGAAGGAAGAAATAGATAAATTAACTGACTATGCAACAGATATAAGATATCCTGAAGAATTCTATATGCCAAGCATAGAAGAAGCAAAAGAAGCAATTGAAATAGCTGAAAAAGTAAAAGAATTTGTATTGAATAAATTGAAAGGAAAATTAGAATAATTATGGATGAGAATTTGAAAAAAATAAAGGAAATTATTTTGCAAACAGCGAAAGAGATGAATATCGAAATAGATAGAATAATTCTTTTTGGTTCAAGAGCTAGAGGAGATTATAGAGAAGATAGTGATTATGATTTGTTGATTGTAACAAAAGAAAAATTAGATAAAGAAAAGGAACTAGAGTTTTTAGCAAAAGCAACAAATAAGTTTCTGGAAGAAAATTTTGACGTTGACATAATAATTGTTAGTTTCGATTATTACTTAAAATATAAAGATGTGTATGGAGATATAAGTGGCATTGCAACAAAAGAAGGCATTTTATTATGAAAGAAATTATAGACGTTACAAAGAGGTGGATAGCAAAAGCAGATAAAGATTTAAATAGGGCAAGGATACTTCTAGATTATAGAGATTTTGAGGGTTCTCTTTTTAATTCTCAACAAGCAGCAGAAAAATTCTTAAAAGCATTCTTAGTTTTTCACAATAAACCCATTAAAAAGACTCACAATATTAAAGAGTTAATAAAAGAGTGTTCTCTAATTGATAAAGAGTTTCTAAAATTGTATGAACTTAGAACTGAAATACTATTTCCTTTGGGAGTGAAAATTAGATATCCTATAGATGTAATAGTTTCTGAAGAAGAAGCAAAAGAAGCAATAGAAATAGCTGAAAAAGTAAAAGAATTCGTAATTAAAAAATTAAAAGAAAAAGGATTAGAAATATAATTATGCGATGATAACGTTGCCCCAGAATGATAAATGATTACAGGGGTAGCTTTTGAGCTTCTAACTCTTTTAAAATATTCACAAAATTTTCTAAGTTAACAATCAAAAATTTTTTGTTTATTTCCTTTATTAAAACGTTAATAGGTAGATTTTTAACATCTTTCTTTGAAAAAGAGATAAATTTTTTTCCGCTTTTTTCTATAGTAGATAAATTTTCATCATACTTATTTATAATAAAATAAGGTTGAGTTCTATAAAATCCAAAACATAAAAAGTGAATTTGATTTTGAGATAGTTCAATAAAATCTTGTAGAGGCATTGAAACATATTCTTTTTTCTTTGTTGTTTTTAACTTGCCTTTTAAGATATTTTGCGCAACATTTATTATTACATCGCATGCTGGATAAAATTCGCTCCTTTTTCCGCTAAGTGTAACTCTTTTTGCATCAAATCCGAAAGATCTTAATTTATAAACTACATGGTATTCAAATCTTCTACCAACTCTATAACTCATAAAATTTAAAAAGAAAGTAAAATAATTATGGTTGTGAAACTTAAAGACATAATGACAACAAAACTGCAAACAATAGATGAAAATAAAAGTGTCTATGAAGCAGCGAAAAAAATGAAAAAAGTATCTTCTTTATTAGTAAAGAGAAGAGGCAAAATATATGGAATTATAACAGATACAGATATTGTTAAGAGAGTTGTTGCAAAGGGTTTAGATCCAAAAAAAGTTAAAGTAAAAGATATAGTAAGCACACCTTTAATAACCTTAGATGAAAATGAAGATGTTAGAAAAGCATCTTATGTAATGATGAAAAGAGGAATTAAAAGAATTGTTGTAACAAGAAACGGAAAAGTTGTTGGAATAGTTACTGCAACAGATATTGCTAGACATGTGCCAAATTATTTAGATTTGATCGAAATAGGTAAAAAATATTCTGGAGTAGAAAGACCAATATTGGAAGATTTAGAGGATGAATTATTAATTGGAATGTGTGAAGAATGTGGAAATTTAACTTCTGATTTAAAATTAGTTAATGGCAGATGGTTATGCGAGGATTGTAGAGGAGAATGGAAATAAGTAAACTTTATAGAGATACAATTCCTTTTTTAACTTTACAAAACACTTTAAAAGAAGCTATAGTTAAAATTTTGAAATATAAAAGAAAGCTTGCAATTGTTGATAAAAAAGAATTGATTGGAGCAATTACAGATAGCGATTTATTAGGCTTCATAATAACAAAAAAATATGGTCCAAACGAAAAACTAAAAAACATAGATTATATTTCGTTTCCGATAGCTATAAATAAAAGAGAAAGTGTTTTTAAAGCAATAAAGTTAATGAAAAATTATAATTTAGGAAGCATAATAGTTACTGATGAAAAGAATTATCCAGAATATGTTTTAAAAGATTATGAATTGTTAGATTTTGTAGAAGTTAGTGGAGTTGCAAAGGATTTTATGACTCCAAATCCTATATGTGCAAAACTTTCTTCTAATACAGATCTCATAAAAATGTTAGTTTTTTCTAAGTTTAGGAATTTGCCAGTAATAGATTCTAAGGGAAAATTTAAAGGTTTAATAAATGTTCATAGAGTATTGAAAATTCTTTATCTCAACAACTTTAAAATTCCTCAAGGCGAAATAATACAAGAAGTTGAAACTTTTGAAGAATATGATGATATTAAAGCAATTAAAAAATATTTAAAAGAGAATGAAGCAGCAATTGTATTAAAAGATGATAAAGTTATTGGAATTATTACTCCTTACGATATCATAAAGAAATTTCATGAATGATTTCATAAATTGGACCACTAAAGGTTAGAGTACTTTTTACTAGACAAATTCTATCTATTATTATGCTTTCTTCGAAATTAAATTTTTGCTGAAAATCAAAAACCTTCTGCTTATTATTAACGCTTTTTACTCTGCATAAAGTTAAATGTAAAGGTTTACTATCTCCTCCAATTTTTTCTACTATTTCTTTTCTAAGTTTCTCTGCTTTTTCACTTTCAACACCTATAGCAATTACTCTAAAATATTCCTTAGAAGGAATTAATAGTAAGTTTTTTAGTTTTGCTTCTATTTTTCCATAGTTTCTAAAACTTTCAAGCTTTTTGATTATTGGTTCAACACTTTCAATTTCTCCCAAAAAAGTAAACGATAAATGTAAGTTTTCTCTTTCAACATATTTTGCTTGAAAGGCATTTAAACTTTTTAATTCCTTTTGAATTTTTTCGATTTTTTCTCTTAAATTTTCTTCTAAGAAATATGCTATAAAGGC
>JAWBAC010000020.1:0-7287 GCA_038997355.1 Candidatus Aenigmatarchaeota archaeon
AAATATAACATATTTAAATTATGTAATAAGAACTTCTTCAGTGATTTTCACATTCAAAAATTTTGAAAAAGTAAACATTAATTTATATTCTGATTATAATTATTTGCCTAATCAAACATTAGAAAACTTTTATTATTTTTTTGAATTAGAAATTGTAAATGCAAATCCATATGCCAATTTCAATTTATATTTTAACTATACAAATAATTATTCAGTTCAAAAATTAACAAATAACAAATTTTTGCTTAAATTCTATACTGAAAATATTGATTCAAACGAAAATATTTTTGTAAATAGAACTGCATTATTTACATTATCAGCTTATTTAACAAATATAAACAAAACATTTTATTACAATTTCACTTATAACTTTTTAGTTTATAACTTAAATCTTTATAACTGCACAAATCCAAACACTTTAAAAATTTTAAGTTTTGATGAAGAAACTAGACAAAATATAAATTTAAACTATTCTTATATAAGAATTTCTTATTATTCTTTTAATGAAAATTATAAAACAACAAAAACTTTCGAAAATTCTTTAAACATTTGTGTATATCCAAGTTTTGCAAATTATTATTATGCTACAATTGAAAATATTTTATTAAGAAGAGATAACTATGTATTTGCCGAATATTATTCTTACGAAAAAATCATTTTATCAAATTCTACGAGAGACATTTCATTATATTTATTATCAAATCAATATGCTGTTCCAATAAAATTTAGATTGCCTGGAGAAAATTATATTTTAGTAGTAGAAAGAAAATACGATAGCAATTTTGTATTTTTAAGATGTACAAAATCCGATTTTAACAAATATGCCTTGCTTTATTTAAGACCTTACGATGTTTTTTACAGAATTAAAGTTTTTGATGAAAACTTTAATTTATGTTTTTTAAGTAATGAATTCAGAATTGTTAATAACGAATACTTTATTGATAAATGTACATTAAACATTTCTTTAAAAGAAACGCAAAAAATTGATGTTTTTCCAGAAAAGAATGTTATAGTTAAATGTGCCTTATATAATTTTACATATATTTGTGAATTTGAAAGCTTAGATAAATTAGATCATAATGTTACTGTAGAAGTTTATAGATTAATAAAGCCTTTTGGCAGAATTTTATATAATATTACTTCAATTAAAGCAGTTAGTGGAAAAATTGAAATAGAATTAGATAAAGGAACTTATGAAATAATTGTTTATGCAAATTCAAATTTACAATATTTGTTAAGAGAAAATTTAAGTTTAGGAGAAAAAACAATAAGGGATGCCTCCTTACTTTTCATATTTTTAATTTTTAGTATTACTTTTGCAATAGCTGGAGCAATTTCGAATCCATTAGTATTCTTTATTTTACAAATATTTTTAAGCCTAATAATGTACATACTTGGTTTAAGTTTATTTACCATAACGAGTATAACTAGTTTAGTATTTTTAGCAATAATTGCATTTTACTTTTTAAGAAGATAAAAATATTATGAAAGATTTATTTTTTGCATTTGGTTTTATGGTTTTAGTTATGGCACTGGGAATTTCATATCTTTTTTCTTTTGGAATTAAAGAAGTAATTCCAAAAGAAATTTTAGAAACTTATAATCAGACACAAATACAAATAAATCAAGCTTTAAATATTGTGCAAGAAAAGAATGAAGAATTAAATAGATCGAAAGGAGCACTAGAAAGTTTTTTTAATTTTTTAGGTTTAGCTTTTGGTTTTATTCAATTTATTGCAATTAGTTTATTTGCTATTGTAGTTTCAATTCCAAAAATGTTTTTCAACGCAATAAATCATTTAGGAATAGTTTTAGGCATAGATCCTTTTGTTTTAGGAATAATTGTTAGTTTAATTGTAGGTTATTTAACGATAAAAGCTATTCAATTTATACTAAATAGAGAACTATGACATTAAATATAACAATTAACAATTTTGGAGAATTTTTAAATTTTATTAGTGATCAGACTTATGGATTTTTCGGAATTGGTTTATTATTTTTAATTTTTATTGTTTTATTTGTTAATTATTATAAACAATTTAAAATTTCTGTCGCATTATTTTTTAGCTTAATAAGTTTATTACCAATTATTGCAATTTTAAGTTTATTAAACTTAATTCCATATGAAATAATTCCAGTATTTTTAATTTTATTGGGTTTATCTGCAGTTTATGCATATATTAAAAGACATGAATATTAAATTATGAGTTTAGAAAAAATTTTAAAAGAAAATCCAGATGTAAAAATAACTACAACACAATTTAGAAGTGAAGAACACTTTGAGCATTGGTTTGACAAATTTAGATATGCATTACCTGCCCAAATAATAAAACAAGAGCAAGGCATTTATGGAACAAAAATTTACTATATCTATGTACCAGCTAGTAAAGAAATAATTATTGCAGAAGTACCTATTCAACAAAATTTTGTTTATACTCAAGATGTAATTAAACAAACTGTAGAACAAACAAAACAAAAAATTCAAGAAGTAAAATCTCAAGGAGCTACTCATATAGAAATTTCTTCTCCAAAATTTGAAATAAAAGATAATAGTGTAAATGTTCAAATGTATATTAAAGGTTATAAAATCGAAAAAATTCCTCAACAAAATTTGTATTCTTCATTAAATCAAAATAATCAAAATAATTTTAATTATTTTGATTTTTTAAAAAATGAAGCAATGCAATCATATTATTATAAAAATTTGACATACGATCCAAATAAATATATAAACGAATATATTATTCAACAATCTAAAAAACTATTTGGATTTGCTGAATATACAAAAGTTATTGAAAAAGAAGCAGATAAAGAAGTAATGCCTCCAATTCCTTTCATAAAAGAAGCTTGGGATGCAGGTGTTTCAATTGGAAACATAGTAAATGCAATTTTTGGAAAAGGAAAAAATATAAAAGTTATTGAAGAAAATATTTTTGAAATAAATATTCCAAAATTTTATTATCAAGGAACAGAATTAAAACTTTCTCCAATAATTATTGAAAAAAAAGAATATATTGAATCTAGGCCAGTAAATATTTTACATGAAGCAGCTTCTGCAACAAAAGATTTATTTATTGCCTTTTCCCCCTGGATTTTACAAAAAATAAAAATTAAAATTTCTGAACCAAATGAACAAATTATTCAAGCATATAAAGAAGGTAAATTAGTAGCAATAGAAAAGTTTAGTTCTCAAAAAGAATTAGTAAAAAATCCAATTTTTGTTAAAGATTTAGAAAGTTATACAAAAACAAATTTAGCTAAAGAAGTTTTTGAAAAATCGAGAGATATAAAATTAGGAATAATTGAAGGTTTTAAAGAAGTTCCAAAAGAAAAATTACAAATTAATTATTTATATACTTTAGGTGCAGATAGAATGCAAGTAATTTATGTTAAAGCCGAAGAAGGAAAAAAATTAATAGATGTTATTCATATTCCAGGAAAAGGTACTTTTGATGTAAAAGAAACAATACAAATTTATGCAACAAAAATTTCTGGAACTAAAATAAAAAATATAATTTATGGAACTAGAAAAAATATATTAGCAAATATTCATTTTTTAGGAGAAAAGGCTTTAGGATTCAAAACCGAAATTGGTCCAATGAAACCATTTAATATTCAAACTACAACTACTTCTCAAGCCTTACAACAATCTCAAAAAGTTTTAGTACCAATTGTTAAAGAAATTCAACCAATTACTACAACTATTTCAAAAGAAACATCCTTAATTACAATTCCACATACATTAACAAAAATTGAAACAAAAACTCAAGAAATGTTAGATCAAAAATATTATTTGCCTTTAGTTAATACGAGAATATTAAATCGACAAGAATACAAAACTATTTTTGCTTCCCCATACCAATTAGTCAACCAACAAATAGCAAACATTCAAACTAAAACCCCATTTAATTTTCAAAATTTAAGGAATTTTCAAACAAATATTCAACAAAATTTTATTACTACCCCACCAATTTCAACAACCACGACATCAACTACAACTCGAATAACTACAACAAATATAAATATTCCTCAAATAAAAACTCCAGAACTTTCAATTAGAATTCCAAAAATTAGCTTACCGAAATTTGATAATAAAAAACTAGAAAAAATAATTGAAAAGCCTAAACAATTTAAAATATTTGAAGAAAAAATAAGATTTCCAAGTTTATATTCTTTAACTTTTGATATAAAAACTGTAAATAACAAAATTGCAAGAGAAATAATTAGACCACTAAAATTATGAAAGGAATAATTGATAGTATTTTCATACCTGCTGTGATATTTTTGTTAATAATTGTATTTGCAATTAGTATATTTTTATTTAATTCCTTTATCGAAAATTTTAAAAAAATTGATCAAAATAACGAAATTGTAAAGGCAAAAGATAAAATTAACGAAATTTTGGTAATAGCTTTATTAATGTTAATTTTTGGGTTACCTTTAGCTTCTGTAATATTAGCTTTATTTTTTGGAAGCAATCCAGGCATTTTACCAATTTCAATATTTCTATTAATTCTAGGAGTATTTTTATCCGCGATCTTCAAAGAAGTTATAATTGAATTTTTTAACAATTTAGAATATTTGGAAGTTTTAAAAACAAATGAAATATTTGCAACTTTTATAAATTATTATCCGCTAATAATGTTTATTTTTGGAATAATAATAATAATTGCACAACTAATAAATAAAATTTATGTACAATAATATTATGAAGAATGACAAAATATAAATATTTAGGCAAAAAAGTTAAAGATATAGGAAAAAGAGGATTGGATAAAGTTAAAGAATACAAAAAAATAGCAAATGCAATTTATAGAGATTTCAAAAAAAGAAGAATTAGTAAAAAAACTGCGCTAGGAAGATTATTATTACTTTATAGATTAACTTTTAAATCTAAAAATAGAAAGATTAGAAATGTAAGCAACTCCACACTAAAAAAATTACGAAATTACATTCGAAAAATTATGAAAAAACTTTAATCTCCTTTAATTACTAAATAATTATCGTTTCTTTTTTCTTGGCATAATTATTTAATAATTGAACTTATATTTATTTTTAATCTCTATATTCTTCTAAAAATTTAGTACTTTTTAAATCGCTTTTTACATCATTAAAAAACTGCTCGACTTCCTTAACATATTTATAAATTGTAGGCTTACTTGCTTTAAAACACTCTAAATTATATTTTCTATTTAATTGAATAATTTTGTAAGCATTTAATCTTAATCCCCATTCTTTTAATAATGTTAGTGCAATAAGTAATTTATAGTTTACGCTTCCTTTTCCTTTTGCAAATTTATTATCCATAAAAATAACTTATATACAAAAGTATAAATAGTTTTTGTTTATGTACCATTGTTAAAATTTATTAACCAGACACAAAAATTTTGGTTTTAATATATGTGAACTCCAGTTAATCTATATGTGAAATTTAAAGAAAATAAGGGTGATTCTGTGCAAAACTCTTAATTTTGTTATAATTTCCTATAAACAAAAACCATTTTATACATCATACAAATAATATATATATTATAGATATAAATTGATTATCACATTAGTTTAGTTAACTAAACTAATTTTTTAATTTTTAGTTTTTTATTTTTTATATATTTTATACACTATTATAGGGGTTGTATTTGGAAAAAAGAGGATATACTGTATTATACTGTATTATACTCGGCCTATACAGTATAATACAGTATATCCTCTTTTTTCCAAATACAACCCCTATAATAGTGTATAAAATAAATATATAAATAGTTTTTCATTATAACTATTATGGAGGAAAAACAAAAAATATTTACAAAAATAAATAAGGATTTGTATAATAAAATAAAAACTTCAGGACTTAAGATAAACTATCTTATAGAGTTAGGATATAAATGTGCTAAAGGTGAATGTCATTCAGCATTAGTATATAAGCAAGAACTTGAACAAGTTAAAAGCAAATTAGTTGAAATTGAGACAAAAACAAAAATAGAAAACGAAAACTTAATAAAGAAATATATTGATGAGATTAGTGAACTAAAAATTATAAAAGCTTATTTAAGTTTGATATTGCAACACTTAATAAAAAAATATGTAAAAACAAAAGAACAGCTTATAATTGAATTAAGCGAGGTATTTGATGAAGAAAAGAAACAAAAGTTTTTAAAACTTTTAGAGGACCGAAAAGTATTTATATCTTTAGATAAATAATATATATTATGTACAGTATAACTAAAAAGTTGATAGAGAAATTGAGGCAAGAAATAGAAAGTAAGCTAAACGAAAACAATGAATATAAAATAAGTATAAGTGATGTAGTGAAAAGATTTGATGTAAGTGTTAGTACAGCTTACAACGTGTTAAGAATATTAAGAACATACTATGAAAATGATAATGATAGCTATGATGTCATATTTGCTAAATCTGAACTAAAAATAAAAAAACTAAAATAAAACTATGGTTTTTGATGACATAAGAACGAAAGTAAGTGAGGCGAGAAGATACTGGGGCAGAAATCCAAACTTGGATATAATACTAAATGATTTGAAGGAATTGATTTTTAGATTAACATTAAAAAAAATAAAAGAAATTTACAAAACAAAACCATCATCATTTTTGGAAAAGAAAAAATTAGGATTTTATACAATAAATTTTATAAATTTTTTGTATGACGAATTTAGTAATAGTTGGTATATAGATAAATTTAACACATATGTCTTATTAAGTTTTTTGCATGAGCGCGGTTATATAACATTTGTTAATGATTCAAATGGATTTTACTTTATAGTTGAAGACAAGTTAATAAAAGAATTTGTTGAGAAATATAATATTCAAGATATAGATAATTATGTTTGAATTACACGAAAAGCAATTAATAGACATACTTAAAAAATCGGTAATTGAGAAAAATGAAGAGATTATAATTGATGTAAGTAAAATTAATTTACAAGAATTTGCTGTTTTAGTTTACTTTTTTTCACTAAAAGGCTATGATTTAGAAAAGTATGAAAATGGAAAAGCAATTTTTACAAAAAAATCAAATATTGTTAATTTTTAAACTTTATGCTTACTTAAATGTGCTTTTATATCGTACAATAATATTTTTGCATTTGTTTTTGTTTTGAATGGTAAATCTATATGAATTAATAGAAATTGCTTTTCGCAAAAATTACATGATAGAAAATATTTCAGTTTTAACAATCATGACTCAACCGATTTTAATTTCTATATCTTACTATGAATATATATTAACTTCTTTTGATAAGAAATCGAAAGAATACAGAATAACTAAAAGAAAGA
>JAWBAC010000021.1:0-5385 GCA_038997355.1 Candidatus Aenigmatarchaeota archaeon
TAAACATAATACTCATAACTTACTTAACTATCTTGCTATTATTTACCTATAGGGAAATAATATTAATAGGAAGTGCTATATCTAGATTGATTGTTTTTTATTCATCTAATCCTAATGAAGATATTTCAAAAATAAACCTAAGATTAAAAAAATTCGAAGATATTTTAAGTTTGTTGTTAGTTAATATAATATCTTTTTTAATTTACTACATATTTAAAGACTTTATCAATCAGATTAGCCAAACATTATCATCTATAATTTTAATAATTTTGACTGTATCCTTTTTAATATTGACATTTTTACTTTCTATTTCACTTAGCTCAGAAATAGAACTAAAGATTGAAGAGTTCTTTAAAAAGAATGGAAGAATAAATGGAAGAAATAACAAAAAGAATAAAGAATAATTTTGATGCAGAAATTCCAAAGGATTTAGATTTTGAAATAAGAAATGATAGGATATATGTTTTCAAAAAAGAAATAAGAAATTTATATGAATTTTTAAGATTTAAGAACGTTCGATTAGAAAAGCTCGGAATATATTTTGGTAGATTAAAGAGAAACGATAAAATACAGTTAAGCATTGAAGGTGCTCAAATAGTAGGAAAAACTGCCAAAAAGAATGTTATAGAAATAAATGATATAGAAACTCTTAAAAGATTTTTGAAAGAAGAAATTTCTTTAAGCATAGATGATTTTAAAAATGTTGAAAAACATAATTTCCCTATCGTAAAATATAGAAACTATATAATTACTGCAGCGGCTAGCCTCGATAAAGAAATTAAAAGTTTATTTCCTAAAAACGCAAAAAAGCTTTTGTATGAGTGATTTGCCGGGGGTGGGATTTGAACCCACGACCTCCGCGTTTCTATCATCAAAATCAAAGCTCATTTGTTATGAGCGCGGCGTTCTGCCGCTAAACTACCCCGGCATATAAAAAATTATATTTCAGAAAGTTCTTCTTTTAATTTTTTAGTTGCCAATAAAAATTCAGAAACATTTTTAGAATTCAATTTCTTAATAGAAAGTATTTCGTTCATACTTTCTATGATTTTATTGCTAATTTTAGAAATGTAAGCTTTGTAGGGTTGTAGCTCTTTTAACTCTTTAACTAATTCGTTATAAACCTTCTTTGCGTTTCTCTTATTTATTTGCTTATTATCCAAATATTTTTTAATCCTTTCTAATTTATTCCTTATAAATGCCAAAGTTGCTTCGTCACTTTTTTCAATAAAAACTCTTTTTAGATTAAAAACATATTCGTTTCTATATATTAGATATACTGCAATAACCAATAGTAATACTCCTACAACTATTATCGCAAAATTAGATGTAAGAGAATTTATATCTATGAAGTTTCCAGTAGCTATTAAGCCACTAACACCTATTATTAATAGTAGAGCGGCGGAAAGTATTAACATCCTTATATCTTCCATAAAATTAGTTAAAGATTTATTTATTAATATTTTTTGTTGGAATATAATTAATGTTTTTAACATAAAATAATTTATGAAAAAAGATGTTAGTGCTTCTGATATAGAGTTAGAAAAATTGAAAGCCAAAGTTGATGTGTTAATAAAGATAAAGGAAGAAATGAATAACAGAATTTCTTTCCTTAACGAAAGAATCGGAGAGATTAAAAGTTCTTTAATAGATAAAGAAAAAGAGATTGCAGAATTAAAGGCTAACATAGAAAAAAGTATAAAGATAATGCAAGAATTAAAACCAGAAGAAATAATTAAAAAGTTTAATGAATTCTATGCTAAGTTAGAAGTTTTTAATGCAAGACTAGAAAGTAATGAAAGTTTACTAAACAAAATTATTGAAGAACTAAAAGAAATCAGAAGAGTTTATTTAAAGTTTAAAAGTTTAGAAGAATTGGAAAAAATTGAAAAGGAGTTTAAGAAAGATTTTAGCGAGATAAAAAAATCTGAAGAAAAAATCTTTTCTCAATCTGCAAAAGTAGAATCGATTTATTTAGACATAAACAAAAAAATTGAAGAAATTTTGAATATTAAAAAAGATGTTGAAAAGCTAAAAGATTCATTCAAAGATATGCTAAAAGATTTGAATGAGTTAAAAATTTTATCTTCAAGCTTTATAAGAAAAGAAGAGTTAAATGAACTAAAAGAGAGATTAAAAAATATTAAAGCTTTAGAGGAAGAGTTAAGAAATAAAGTTAATGCTATAAATTTGCAAGTAGATACTTCCAAGCTTGAAGAATTCTTGAATTCTCTAAAGAAAGAAAATGAAATAATATTTGAGAAGTTAAAGTTAATAGATGATATTCTTATTAAGCAAAAAGAGTTAGAAAATCAATTAAATAAAGTTACGTTTCCCTTAAAAGATGTTGCAAAAAAATCTGAATTGGAAGAGCTTAATAACAAAGTTATGAAGTATTTATTAGAAATGGATAAAATTAAAAAAGATGTTGAAAAGAGTTTAAGCAAGTTAGAAGTTTTTGAGAATAAAGATTTAAATAAAAAAGTGTATGAGTTAGAGAAAAAGTATGAAGAACTAAACAAAAATGTCTTGAACTTAATAAATATTATAAAAAGTTTAGTAGAAGCTTAACATGGACATATCAAAAGAAATTGAAAAAATAAGAGAAGCCATTAAAAAATCTTCGAAGAAAAAAGAAGAATTAAGCGAGTTAAAAGAGAATTTATCAGAATTAAACAAAAAAGTAAATGAATTAGAAAATAGAATAATAAAAAATCTTGCTAACTTAGAAAATTTGAACGTAAAAGTTAAAAATTTGGAAGAAGATTTGGTAAAAATTAGGAATTTAGAAATTGCTAACTTAGAAAGAAAGTATGAAAAGATTGAAGAGTTTTACGAAAAAATTAGAAGTTCTTTGTTAGAAATGAATAACATTCTTGTAGAAATGAATAAATTAAAGGCGGAATTCAAAGAAATTTCATCCATTAAAAATTATTTGGATGAAAGGATTTCTCAATTAAAAAATTTTGAAGAAGAAATAAATAGAAAGATTAGCGAAATCGAAGAAAAAACATTAAAAAAAGTTAAAGACAAAATTGAAAATATCGAAAATATTTTGAATTCTATTAATGTAAGTGAAATAGAAAACAAAATAAAAGGTTTAGAGTTATTAATTTTAAATCAAAAAAATGAAATAGAAAACATTGAAAATAAAATAAAAAGTTTTGAAGAATTTGAAAATATTACAAAAAATCTAAAAGAAGAGATAAAGGTTTTGAAAAATTATTTAGATGAAAGTATTAAACCAATAATTCAAAATATTTCAGAAATGAATGAAAAGTTAAATAAGATTGACTCCTTAGAAAGTAAAATCCTAAGTTATGAAAACGTTAAATATGAAGTTGAGAAAGTTAAAAACGAAATAAATAGTATAAAAAGCTTAGATTTATCTGCTCTTGAAGAAAAAATTTTAAACATTAAAAAACAGTTGGAGGAAGTGAAAAACTTTGCTGAAAATGCCAATAAAGAAAGTTATTTAAAACTCTTGGAAGAAATGAAAAAGCTGGAAGAAAAAATAAAATTGTATGAAAGTTCTTTCTCGGCGTTTGAAGAAAAAATTATTTCATTGAACAATTCTATCGAAAAATTTAAAAAAGATGTCGAAATTCTAAAAGAAGGTATTAATAAATCATTTGAAGAAAAAACGAAAGAATATTACTTGCATACAGAATCGTTTAATCAAAAAATTAACTCATTAAATACTTCGATAGAAAATTTAAGAAAAGATTTAGAGTTTTTAAAAGAAAGTTTTGACAAAATTTTGGAAGAAAAATTAAGTTTACATATTTCGAATCTGAATTCTATAGAAGAAAAAATTAAAAAATTATATAGTGAATTTGAAGATCTTAAAATAGAATTAGAAAAAATAAAAAGTGAAGAAATTAATCAAAAGTTCTTAAAAGTTAATGAAGACATAAAAAACTTTTTAGAAAATAAAGAAGCTGAAATATTTTCAAAAGTAAATAAGTCACTTGAAGAAATAAATAATTTTGTAAAAAACATTGAAGCTATTGAAAATAAAATTAAAGAGTTAGAAAATAGAAACAAAGAATTGATAGAAAGACAAGTATTGCTTCAAAAAGAATTAGAAAAATTTGAGGAATATTCAAAAATTGAAGAAAAGTTTTACGAAGAAATAGGAAGAATAAGAAATATCGTAAACAATATTAATATAAAAGACATCAGCGAAGACCTTCAAAATCAAATTAAAGAACTCCAAGATAAAACAAACAAACTTAATGAAGAAATAGAAAAAATTAAAGAAGAACAAAGAAAAATTAGCAAATATTGGAATTTGTCTATTATTTTGATGAAAAAATTGGTTGGATATCTAAAAAGTTTATCTGATGTAGCAAAAATGTTTAAAGAAGAAGATGAAAAAATTAAACAAGAAATTGCAAAAACAAAGTATTTTATTGAAGAAATAGAAAAAAGTTTAAAAGATAAGGATTTTGTAGTTATTGAATAAGCTAACTCTTTGCTAAATTTTTAATTTCGTCTAACTTCTTTGCAACCTCTTCTAATAAACTTTCCTCCTTAGTTTTTTCGTAAAGCTTTAATTTACTCTTAATCTTTTCATACTCTATCTCTAAATCGAAGGTATCTTTACCTTCTTTTCCTAATTCTTTTATCATATTTTCTATACTTTCAACTTCTTTTAAAATTTCTTCGTATGTTTTTTTCTCTTTCTTTATTTCTTTTTCTCTTTCTTTTTTGGCCTCTTCAACAATTTTTTCAATTTTTTCTTTTTCTATCTCTTCTTCTACATATTTTGGCATTTTTATTTTTCTTTTTTCAAATTCTTTCTTAATTCTTGGTATTAAACCTTCTAAATAAATATCAACAATATCGAACGCACCTTGCATTAGTTTGCTTTCTGCCAAGTTTAATTCAGTTTCTATATCAAAAACATCAACGTTATTCTGCTTTAACACTTCTACATAAAACTTTAGCTCTTCAATCTTTCTATCTCTTTTGTCGTATTCTTCTAATTCTTTTTCACTCAATCTAGTTACTTGATGTAATATAGGTCTAAATGTTACAAAATATGGTCTTCCTCTATTGTATTCAGCATTAACTAACATTCCAGTACCTACATTTGCTTTAACTATTTGAGATACAAATTCTTCTCCGTATTTCATTTTTATTCTTTCCAAATCTCCTTCATATCTAGTTCTCATTTGAATTTCTGTACCAATATTTGCTCTAATTTCTCCAACAAAATCGCTAAGAACTTGAGATATTAAAACTAATCCTACTCCCCATTTTCTGAACTCTCTTACTCCTCTTTCTAAAGCCAAAAATCCTTTTCCACTACCTCCAAATTTTGGTAATAATCTATGGACTTCATCATAAACTATTAAACATCTTAATTCTCTGCTTTCT
>JAWBAC010000022.1:0-5303 GCA_038997355.1 Candidatus Aenigmatarchaeota archaeon
AAACTCTAAGATGGAGGATTAGAGAAGTTTTTATGATTAGCGAAGATTATATAAAAGACATATTACCAAAATATGAAATAAAAGTTAATGTTAAGGGTGGTGGATTAGTAAGTCAAGCAGATGCAATAAGACAAGCTATTGCAAAAGCATTATTAAGGATTGTAAGAAGTAAAAAATTAGAAGAATTATTTTATTCTTTTGATCCGTGGTTATTAAAAAGAGACTATAGAATGAATGAACCTCATCATTCTAGCGGTAAAGGAGCTAGTAGTAGAGGTTCTAGAAGACATAAACAAAGAAGTAAAAGATAATTAAAATTGTTTGAAAAGAAAATGCTTTTTTTCGTACCTCTTAGAGATGTTTTAAATAGTACCACTAGCTAATAATATTCTACAAAAATCTTTTACTTTACCTCCTTCATCAGTTATATTAAAATATTTATTATACCACCAACTTGCTGATTCATAAAGTAATGGTTTTCCTGATAATTGGGTTGTATCGACTTTACATCTTCCCCAATTTATAATTTTTAATATTGCTTCAGTAGCTTTAGCACTATCTCCTAATTGCCTGTAATAATATTCGCATAAAATTCTTCTACACTCTTTTACATCCAAAGTTATACCTACATCGCAAGAAAAGAAATGAAAACAATAAGTACCCGCCTCGCAATATGGTAAACCACCAATAACATAAAATCCTTTTACACCATCTTCAATTATATCAACATAATCTTTTCCTCTATCTCTGATATTTTCCATACACCATCTTGCCATCGCAAATAATCTTTCTTGTTCGCTGGTAGCAGTTTTAACAGCATTACAAAGATTATCACAATACTGTCTCATATAATCCTTTTTTGCTAATTCCTCAATGTTTTCAATGTAGGGATTAATTTTTGAGGGACTAACATATCTAGTAACCATTTGAATTACAACTAAAACTACTACTATTAAAATAAATATTATAAATATAATTTCTATAGCAGTAAAGCCTTTTAATTTTTTATCCGTTAACATAATTAATTATATAAGATTAACTTAAATATATAGTTTTTTAAAATAAAAGTTTAAAAATTTGCCCTTTTACTCCCCTTAAGTCTTTACCATACCAAAAATGATAATATACATCACCATTATATCTATTAATGCTAACCATTTGCATATCGTCATTTATCTTAAAACGAAATGTATACCATTCAGGAAATACATAAATATCATATCCTCTATTTTTGCTCCTGGAAGGTATAATGAGAGTCGGTTTTCTGCTATTTTCATTGCTTCTTTTTCATCGATAATCATAGGATAATTACACCACATTATAGATCGAGGTTTTAGATAAACAAACCATTAGGAAACACAAACAACTCTCATTGATGTATATTATTCCCTTCCAACTATCACATAATATTCATTCTCATATTAATCAATTATGTTAGTATCGTTTATTAATTTTATATTGCTCCGGCTCATCATAGGACATGCGTTAGAACATCTCATTATTGGAAATCTAATACTTGTCATCATTGGATTAGTTGAATAAAAAATCCCACGATTAATGTATCCTATTATGTATAACCACATCGCAAACGTTATTACCAATAGAAATAAACAATAAAAATACCATCAATATAACCATAATTTACTAATCTCTATTTAATTTATTTTTACTAGCTATATTTATTAAAAATAAAAAATATTTATAAAATATTTATATTTCTTACTTAAAAATTTTAAATTTTAATCCTAAGAACTCTTTTCTCCATTTATCATCTAAATTTAATTTCACTATCATAACTTTCGAAGGATGGATAGGAACTAGTTTTTCTTCTCCTCTAGCAGTTTTTATTGTACAACCTTCAACATAAATTCTATATTTTTTATAGTTTACCTTAACAACCTTACCGACCTTTCCTTTAAATTTTCCTCTCATAATTTTCACCTCATCGCCTTTTCTAATAGGTAAACTTCTTCTTTTTAATTGCTCTCTTAATTCTTTACTTAAATGCGCAGCTAACATTTTTCTTCTCAAATGTAAAGGCACATTATACAAAAACTTTCTTTGTTTTCTAGGTTTTTTTGATTTTGGTTGGGCCATAAATTAGATAAAATATTTTTATTCAAAAATTTAAATACATTATGAAACTTATAGCAATAGAGACAACTTGGTTCTTTATAATAATAATTGCTGCGATAGTCATTTCATTCTCAATCCTAATAACTTTAAGAGAAAGAATTCAAAACTATTTATATTGTAATGTTTATCTTAAAATCTTTCCTAAGGAGAGTATACCAGAAATTTGTAAAAGAGATTTTCCAAAAATAGAAAGAATTAAATTTTTTGCAAATAGTAATGAAGAAGTTATATCAAAATTTACTTCATATCTTTTTGAATGTATTCAAACAATTCAAAGATATAAAATATATGATAGAGATTATACGTGCTATGAAATTGACTTTTCAAATATTAACAATGAAATAAACATATATCCACAAAATATTTCAGATTTTATAAAACAATATGATGGATGTAAAACTTTACAAATGAAAAGCTATAACTGCGGTTATAGAGACGATGTAATATGGAATGTAAAGGATTCTGTAATAAAAAAAGATTCTATAGTTATAATAAAATATCTTCATGAAAAAGATGCTATAGAAGTTATTTCTTAAAATGAAACTGATAGCAATAAATGTTATTTTTGTTATGATTGTTAGTATGATAGCAACAATAGTAATTTTAATGATTTATTTGGCAATTCAATCTTATACTATAGCTTTTTTTGAAGAAAAAAATAAATCGATGAGTTTTAAGGAAATAACAATATATTTCAGAGAAGAAATTTCTGAAAAAGTTTTCAGAGAATTTATAAATTCTTGTATAATGGAAAGTACTGAAAATTACAAATGTAAGAACAATTATACAACCTGCTATTACATAGTTGTTAATAAGAATTTTCAAAACATTCAAATACCAAACTATATAGAATATAAAAATTTTTCATATTTCATAAACAGTAGTTTGTTTAATAAGTCAAAAAACAATGCACTAATAATTTTTAATTGCAAAAATAAAGAGATTATAATAATTAATTAAAATCATGGAAATTCCCTTTCAAATAATATTTGCAGTAATCATTCTCTCAATACTTTTATCTTCAATTTTTTATATATTATCTTTACATTTCAAAAATGAAAGTAATAAAAGAGTTGAAGAACAATTTAAAATTTTTTATAACCAAGTTGAAAATCTTTGCTGGAGCTTTCCTTATACTCAAACAAAAGAAAAATTAGTTATTAATAAAAATCTTTTTGCAATTTTTGCAATAGATGATATGGAAAAAATATCAAAAGAATTGATAGAGAAATACATAAATAATAAAAGTTTAACAATTGGCAACTTTTTATGTCTTTGGATGAAAGATAAAAGATTTTATTGTGAAAAACTTTCTTGCAATTTCTCAATACCAATAGTTTATTATGACGAAACAAAAGTTATTAAAAAAGATTTTTTTGGAATCAACGAATATATTATTTATTTTAATTTAATAAGATATTCTAATAACGTTAGCATTCGATAAAAACTCTGTTTTCAGAAACATCATATTTTATTAACCAAATTTTGTTATTTTGAAAAGAACATCTATTTTCACAAAAATCAGAATAAACACTATCAGAATAAACAACAAAACAATAGCAATTATTTTTTAGCCTTTTTCCTAAATTTAAACATACTCTACATAAATTGCTAACATCTCTTACTCCTTCAAAATATGTCGTGTAACAATAATTCAAACTTTCTTCTTTAGAAAAATATCTATAGAAAAAATCTATAACTTTATCTTTATAGGCAAGTATTAAGCTAGAAACAGTTATTACAGTTACTATAGCTATTAAAACCAAAAATATTGTATCTAAGGCTAGCATATTATGTTAATTGTAAAGAACTTATTATATTTGCAAAAATTATTAAAGATGCTATACCAATTACAAAGTATATTATTAAACCAAACTTTAAATTTTCTGAAATTTCATGATCTCTAGCAACTCTATCGAAACCATTTTCTACGCCGCTAAGCAAATAAGACATTAATATTATTGCAATCACTGTATAACATCCGACAACTGCTTGCAATAAAGGCATAGGAATTACTCTTTTAAAATCCCCAACCATAACATTTATAACCTCAGAAATTCCAGAAGTAATTCCAAAACTTTTTTCAAACTTACTTAAGTAATCCGCCAAAAAGGAAAGCAAACTAATTATAAAAATTCCGGTTGCACTAATTACACCAGTAATTATTGGAATTAAAAATTGAGCTTGCATTTTTAAATTTCCTCTAACATCTGCTAATAGCTCTTTTAATCTAAATTCTGTTTGCCAAATGTTTTCTAAATATCTAGAAATTGTTTTAGCAATTGTTCCAGCGCTTCTTACACTTTTTTTAGAAGTTTCCGTTATTATCCTAAAAACTTCTTCTAACAAAACAGATGGAAAATAATAAATTAAACCATTATTTCCAAAAATAGCTTCATATATATTTTCTCCAAATTTTACAATTCTTTCTTTCAGTAAAGAATAAAATTTATATCCAGCTTTTTCTTTCATACCCAATCTTTCATACTCTTCTAAAGTTTTTTCTACTGTTTTTTCAAAAGGATATCCAGCTTCTAAAAAATTTCCGCTAGTTATTAATAAATTTGGCAGATCTTCTTCAATATCTTTAACTTCTTTTCTAATTTTAACTTTTTGAAAAGAATTCAAATAAAAGTATAGAAAAGCAGCTAATCCAGAAGCTAATGTTATTGAAAAACTTGCAGCTAATCCAGCATAATTTTGAATGCTATTTTCAGCTTTTAACATTTCTTCAGCTTTTTTTGGATTAATTTCTAATTGTCTATTAAACTCTATGTAAAAATTTCCTATATGATTTATACCATAGAAGCTAATTAAAGCAAAAACTAGAATCGAAAGAGGTATTATAGGTATTAAAATATTGCCATAATAGAAATAGTTTTCAGGCGGCAATTTTGGATGCTTAGAAATATCAACTATAAGAAATGCACCAGGCCTCAAAGAAATAACCCTAGTAATTAAATAATAGTTCATAAGAGGCAACACAACCAAATATCCAAAAATTATGTAAGATGGTTTTACACTAAAATGCAAAAATACTGAAATCATAGGAAACATTATTAAACCTATAGATGGCATCAATAATCCAAAAAGAAACAAAATAGTTATAGGACCTCTGACTTTTTCTACATAAATTTTCGTTTCCTCTAAGTTTTTTGCCAAAATAA
>JAWBAC010000023.1:0-5269 GCA_038997355.1 Candidatus Aenigmatarchaeota archaeon
TAAACATAATACTCATAACTTACTTAACTATCTTGCTATTATTTACCTATAGGGAAATAATATTAATAGGAAGTGCTATATCTAGATTGATTGTTTTTTATTCATCTAATCCTAATGAAGATATTTCTAAAATAAACTTAAGATTAAAAAAATTTGAAGATATTTTAAGTTTGTTGTTAGTTAATATAATATCTTTTTTAATTTACTACATATTTAAAGATTTTATCAACCAGATTAGCCAAACATTATCATCTATAATTTTAATAATTTTGACTATATCTTTTTTAATATTGACGTTTTTACTTTCTATTTCACTTAGCTCAGAAATAGAACTAAAGATTGAAGAGTTCTTTAAAAAGAATGGAAGAAAAAATGGAAGAAATAACAAAAAGAATAAAGAATAATTTTGATGCAGAAATTCCAAAGGATTTAGATTTTGAAATAAGAAATGATAGGATATATGCTTTTAAAAAAGAAATAAAAAATTTATATGAATTTTTAAAGTCTAAGAACGTTCGATTAGAAAAGCTCGGAATATATTTTGGTAGATTAAAAAGAAACGATAAAATACAGTTAAGCATTGAAGGTGCTCAAATAATAGGAAAAACTGCCAAAAAGAATGTTATAGAAATAAATGATATGGAAACTCTTAAAAGATTTTTGAAAGAAGAAATTTCTTTGAGCATAGATAATTTTAAAAATATTGAAAAACATAATTTTCCTATAGTAAAATATAGAAACTATATAATTACTGCAGCGGCTAGCCTCGATGAAGAAATTAAAAGTTTATTCCCGAAAAACGCAAAAAAACTTTTGTATGAGTGATTTGCCGGGGGTGGGATTTGAACCCACGACCTCCGCGTTTCTATCATCAAAATCAAAGCTCATTTGTTATGAGCGCGGCGTTCTGCCGCTAAACTACCCCGGCATATAAAAATTATATTTCAGAAAGTTCTTCTTTTAATTTTTTAGTTGCCAATAAAAATTCAGAAACATTTTTAGAATTCAATCTTTTAATAGAGAGTATTTCGTTCATACTCTCTATAATTTTGTTGCTAATTTTAGAAATGTAAGCTTTGTAAGGTTGTAGCTCTTTTAATTCTCTAACTAATTCGTTATAAACCTTCTTTGCATTTCTCTTATTAATTTGCTTATTTTCCAAGTATTTTTTGATTTTTTCTAACTTGTTCCTTATAAATGCCAAAGTTGCTTCATCACTCTTTTCAATGAAAACCCTTTTTAGATTGAAAACATATTCATTTCTATATATTAGATATACCGCAACAACCAATAGCAATACCCCTACAACAATTATCGCAAAATTAGATGTAAGAGAATTTATATCTAAGAAGTTTCCCGTAGCTATTAGGCCACTAACACCTATTATTAATAATAGAGCAGCAGAAAGTATTAAAATCCTTATGTCTTCCATAAAATTAATTAAAGATTTATTTATTAATATTTTTTGTTGAATATAATTAATGTTTTTTAGCATAAAATAATTTATGAAAAAAGAAGTTAGTGCTTCTGATATAGAGTTAGAAAAATTGAAAGCCAAAGTTGATGTGCTAATAAAGATAAAGGAAGAGATGAACAACAGAATTTCTTTCCTTAACGAAAGAATTGGAGAAATTAAAAGTTCTTTAATAGATAAAGAAAAAGAGATTGCAGAATTAAAGGCTAACATAGAAAAAAGTATAAAGATAATGCAAGAATTAAAACCAGAAGAAATAATTAAAAAGTTTAATGAATTCTATACTAAGTTAGAAGTTTTTAATGCAAGATTAGAAAGTAATGAAAGTTTACTAAACAAAATTATTGAAGAACTAAAAGAAATCAGAAGAGTTTACTTAAAGTTTAAAAGTTTTGAAGAATTAGAAAAAATTGAAAAGGAGTTTAAGAAAGATTTTAGCGAGATAAAAAAATCTGAAGAAAAAATCTTTTCTCAATCTGCAAAAGTAGAATCAATTTATTTAGACATAAACAAAAAAATTGAAGAGATATTAAATATTAAAAAAGATGTTGAAAAGCTAAAGGATTCGTTCAAAGATATGCTAAAAGATTTGAATGAGTTAAAAATTTTATCTTCAAGCTTTATAAGAAAAGAAGAGTTAAATGAACTAAAAGAGAGATTAAAAAACATTAAAGCCTTGGAAGAAGAGCTAAGAAATAAAGTTAATGCCATCAATTTGCAAGTAGATACTTCTAAACTTGAGGAATTTTTGAATTCTTTAAAGAAAGAGAATGAAATAATTTTCGAAAAGTTAAAGTTAATAGATAATATTCTTATTAAGCAAAAAGAGTTAGAAAACCAACTTAACAAAGTTATATTTCCTATAAAAGATGTTGCAAAAAAATCTGAATTGGAAGAGCTTAATAACAAAGTTATGAAATATCTATTAGAAATGGATAAAATCAAAAAAGATGTTGAAAAGAGTTTAAGCAAGTTAGAAGTTTTTGAGAATAAAGATTTAAATAAAAAAGTGTATGAGTTAGAGAAAAAGTATGAAGAACTAAACAAAAATGTTCTAGACTTAATAAATATTATAAAAAGTTTAGTAGAAGCTTAACATGGACATATCAAAAGAAATAGAAAAAATAAAAGAAGCTATTAAAAAATCTTCAGAAAAAAAAGAAGAATTAAGAGAGTTAAAAGATGGCCTATCAGAATTAAACAAAAAAATAAATGAAATAGAAAACAGAATAACAAAAAATCTTTCTAACCTAGAAAATGTTAACTTAAAAATTAAAAACCTAGAAGAAGATTTGATAAAAATTAGGAATTTAGATATAGCAAACTTAGAAAGAAAGTATGAAAAAATTGAAGAGTTTTACGAAAAAATTAGAAGTTCTTTGCTAGAGATGAATAACATTCTTGTAGAAATAAATAAATTAAAAGCGGAATTTAAAGAAATTTCGTCCATTAAAAATTATTTGGATGAAAAAATTACTCAACTAAAAAATTTTGAAAACGAAATAAATAAAAAGTTTAGTGAAATCGAAGATAAAACATTAAAAGAAGTTAGAGATAGAATTGAAAATGTTGAAAATATTTTAAAATCTATAAATATTGAAGAAGCAGAGAATAAAATAAAGAGTTTTGAACTATTAATCTTAAATCAAAAAAACGAAATAGAAAATATAGAAAACAAAATAAAGGGTTTTGAGGAATTTGAAAATATTACAAAAAACTTAAAAGAAGAGATAAAGGTTTTGAAGAATTATGTAGATGAAAATATTAAACCAATACTTCAAAATATTTCAGAAATGAATGAAAAGTTAAATAAGATTGATTCCCTAGAAAGTAAAATCCTAAGTTATGAAAACGTTAAATATGAACTTGAAAAACTTAAAAACGAAATAAATAGTATAAAAAGCTTAGATTTATCTGTTTTTGAAGAAAAAATTTTAAACATTAAAAAGCAATTAGAAGAAATAAAAAATTTTGCTGAAAACGCTAATAAAGAAAGTCATTTAAAACTCTTAGAGGAAGTAAAAAAACTAGAAGAAAAAATAAGAATGTATGAAAATCATTTCTCAGCACTTGAAGAAAAAATTATTTCATTGAACAATTCCATCGAAAAATTTAAAAAAGATATTGAAACTCTGAAAGAAGGTATTAATAAATCGTTGGAAGAAAAAACAAAAGAATATTACTTGCATATAGAATCGTTCAATCAAAAAACAGACTCATTAAATGCTTCGATAGAAAATTTAAGAAAAGATTTAGAGTTTTTAAAAGAAAATTTTGACAAAAATTTGGAAGAAAAATTAAGTTTACATATTTCTAATCTTAATTCTATAGAAGAAAAAATTAAAAAATTACATAATGAATTTGAAAATCTCAAAATAGAATTTGAAAAAATAAAGAATGAAGAAATTAATCAAAAGTTCTTAAAAATTTATGAAGACATTAAAAATGCTTTAGAAACTAAAGAAAGTGAAATACTCTATAAAGTAAATAAGTCACTTGAAGAAATAAATAATTTTGTAAAAAACATTGAAGCTATTGAAAATAAAATTAAAGAGTTAGAAAATAGAAACAAAGAATTGATAGAAAGACAAGTATTGCTTCAAAAAGAATTAGAAAAATTTGAGGAATATTCAAAAATTGAAGAAAAGTTTTACGAAGAAATAGAAAAAATAAGAAATATTGTAAACAATATTAATACAAAAGATATAAGTGAAATTCTCCAGAATCAAATTAAAGAACTTAGCGATAAAACGAACAAACTTAATGAAGAAATAGAAAAAATTAAAGAAGAACAAAGAAAAATTGGTAAATATTGGAGTTTGTCTATTATTTTGATGAAAAAGTTGATTGGATATCTAAAAAGTTTATCTGATATAGCAAAAATGTTTAGAGAAGAAGATGATAAAATTAAACAAGAAATTGCAAAAACAAAATACTTTATTGAAGAAATAGAAAAAAGTTTAAAAGATAAGGATTTTGTCGTTATCGAATAAGCTAACTCTTTGCTAAATTTTTAATTTCGTCTAACTTCTTTGCAACTTCTTCCAATAAACTTTCCTCTTTAGTTTTTTCATACAACTTTAATTTACTCTTAATTTTTTCGTACTCTATTTCTAAATCGAAGGTATCTTTACCTTCTTTTCTTAACTCCTTTATCATGTTTTCTATATCTTCAACCTCTTTTAAAATTTCTTCGTATGTTTTTTTCTCTTTCTTTATTTCTTTTTCTCTTTCTTTTTTGGCCTCTTCAACAATTTTTTCAATTTTTTCTTTTTCTATCTCTTCT
Source organism: Candidatus Aenigmatarchaeota archaeon (assembly GCA_038997355.1). GTDB lineage: Archaea > Aenigmatarchaeota > Aenigmatarchaeia > CG10238-14 > SpSt-28 > JAHLMO01. The sequence goes on from JAWBAC010000023.1 coordinate 4,761, forward strand.
TCTACATATTTTGGCATTTTTATTTTTCTTTTTTCAAACTCTTTCTTAATTCTTGGTATTAAACCTTCTAAATAAATATCAACAATATCGAATGCACCTTGCATTAATTTGCTCTCTGCTAAGTTTAATTCAGTTTCTATATCAAAAACATCAACATTATTCTGTTTTAACACTTCTACATAAAACTTTAACTCTTCTATTTTTCTATCTCTTTTGTCATATTCTTCTAATTCTTTTTCACTCAATCTAGTTACTTGATGTAATATAGGTCTGAATGTTACAAAATATGGCCTTCCTCTATTATATTCAGCATTAACTAACATTCCGGTACCTACATTTGCTTTAACTATTTGAGATACAAATTCTTCTCCATATTTCATTTTTATTCTTTCCAAATCTCCTTCATATCTAGTTCTCATTTGAATTTCTGTACCAATATTTGCTCTAATTTCTCCAACAAAATCGCTAAGAACTTGAGATATCAAAACTAATCCTATTCCCCATTTTCT
>JAWBAC010000024.1:0-5104 GCA_038997355.1 Candidatus Aenigmatarchaeota archaeon
ACTTCTTATAAGTTTAAAGTAAATTTTTGATGGGTCCGCCCGGAGTTGAACCGGGATCTCCGCCGCGTCAGGGCGGCGTCCTACCGCTAGACTACGGACCCATATAAATTTTTAATATTTGTTTTATACTTTATAAACCTAAAGTTTAAATATTTTATTACTTAATAATAATTATAACTTGGGATGAAGTTTACAACTCTAGAAAAAGAGTTAATAGCTACAGAAAGAGATTTATATAACGTTGGAGTTGAACTATCTAAAGAAAACATTACCTCAGAATTTATTAATAGAGAGGCTGCAAAAATTTTAGGAATTCCAGAAGATGCTACAGAAAGAGAAAAAATATTAGTAGAGGATTCAGAAATTTTTGAAAGATATCTAAAGGTATGGCAAGTTGTTAATGAATATAGAGATTTTTATGAAACTTTAGTTGATATTGCCTTACCTCAACTAAAACTTTTTGGAGGATTATCATACGAAAATCCAAAGTTCTTAGAAGATAATAATGGAGAATCTTTTAAAAGACTTCTTATAGGAATTGGTATAGCTGCATTTATAGGAGGTTTAGTTTTAGGGGTTCTATATTCCTTAAATAATAAATCCACATATCAACAAGGATATAATACAATTACAGAAACACAAACAACAACAAGTATTCAAAACAAAACTATTATAACTACGACACAAACTCCAATAGATTTTGAAAAAGAAAGAATAGATCAATTAAAAGGAATTGGTCTAAGTGATGAACTAGCAAAAAAGTTCGATAAAGAATTTCAAAAATATGCCATTAACAATAAATATAATCAAACTCATTTAGAATTTGCAAAATTCTTTTCAGAAAATCCAGATTTGGCATCGTATATATTTTCCTTGTTTAAAGATTTTAACAAATCAAATAATGTTTTACATGATATAATAGATAAACCAAATTCTTTAGAGTTTGTCAAACAATATCCAGATTTAATTAAAAGTAAAAAATATCAAAATGCATTAGAGCTTTATTCTAGAAATTCAACACTTGCAAAAATTCTATTTGATAATATTTTAAGAGATAACAGAACAAATTGCAATAATAAGAACGATTTAATAGATTTTGCTTCAAAACTATTTTTAGATTTAAATTATGCTTCTGGAAAAGTGAAAGTTTTAGATTCTCAAGCAAACACATTTAGGGAAGAATTTTTAAAATTACCAACAATTCAAGCATTTGGAAATTATTCAGCTGCTATTACTTGTGGAGTTAAGCAAACTATTCCAATTTTTCAGCCTGGCCATCCATACGACATAAAAACTTGGTATTTACCTTTACACGATAGGACTATTTTATGGTTATTTGGAAATGCAACACAAATTAATCCAGATATAGTTTATTTTAAACCAATAATTCTTAAAGATTACTATGGCAATGTCTATGTAATTCAAAGCAAAGATATACCTAGAGATGTTTGGATGCTTATTGAACATATAAAGCGTACTCCTGAAGTAGTTAAATATCCAGAAATGTATTTAGCCTTTAGCATAAAAGTTCAGCAAAATGCTGATGATATATTCAACAATCCAGAACATCAACACTATCAAGGAGTTTTTAAAACTTATATACCTTCTGGTCCAACCGATGAGAAAATATGGAATGAAGTTATTATACCTCAATGGAAATATTATTGGGAATCAACACCACAAGCCGGAAATGTGAGTAAAAGAATTACTATATTTCCATGGTATAACTCTACATTATTAAGAGAGTTAATTTCCAATGAAACAGATATAATAATTGCTTTAATAAAACTTTGGGAATTACAACCAAAAATTTGTGATTTAGATAAAAATTGTATTTTTGATGAAGATGCTTATCATTATGGTTTTGATGCTATGAAATATCAAATAGAAACAATGTTAAGACTTTATAATGAAATAAGTAAAGAATATCCTAATGGATATTATATAAGAAGATATACTAAGGAACCTGATAAGTATACTAATATTTTCTATGATTATTTTGGTGATAGAGCATATTGGGGACATAGAGAAACATTTAAACAGTTTCTTGGTGTAGATGAGCATGAAATAGATTGGAACCAATTTAATCGTACAACTATTTATAGAGACCTGGAACCTGTTTTTAGTAAGTATGATAGTATAAATACTTATTTAAACAAAACTCTTCCTTATTATCAGTTAATAAAACTTATATTTGGATACGTAATTAAATATGGTGGTGTTGAAAGTGCAGGACTTAACCACTATTATCCTTCGGCATTTAGAGCTTTTGGAATTCCTTACGGTCTCACGATATATTCTGAACATTATGCTAATATTCCTGCCAGATATGCAGCAAATGATGATGCTGGTATATTTGGATTACCAGATTATGTGGTTAAACCTCTTAAAGAAGGAAAATATGGAGAATTTTTAGTTTTACCTGGAAATGGAATTTCTTTCTTAGGAAGTAATTTAGAAGGATTAAAAAAAGATTTGGAAATTGGGAAAAAGAATCCAGTAGAGCCAAATGCAAAATATGCTGAAGTATATGTGGTAATAAGAGGAAATAAAATTATATTGTTTGCTGATGGTAATCCAGGATAACTAGAAAAAGGTTTTCAAGATAATTTGTGATTTTATGTAAAACAGTTATTTTTTCTGTTGTTATGTTTAGATTTTTGTTAGTAGAAGAGATATCATAATATGGAGGATCGCAAATGTATGATTTTCCTCCAGTGTTTATTATAGTTCCTTTTGGAACACAATCTCCTCTAGACTTATCAATTTCATTAGCACAACAATATCCAGTATAACATTCTGTTTTTGTATTAGTACACTCTTTTAAACACTTACATATATTATTGATACATTTTGCAGCAAAACCTTGACAATTATTTTTTGCAAAATCATTACAATCATTATCATTTTGACAACATATTACTCCATTTGGCCCTTGTTTTCCAGCACAATCAGGATCTGCACAATCAATTTTACTATCACCATCATCATCTTTACCATTAGTACAGTTTTCACTACACTTTACACTAATAGTAGTACCTATTTTATTTGGTCCATAGGAAGCATATATATAATAGTCACCACCTGTGTCTGGGACTTTATAATTTCCTTGACAAGAACCTTGTATATTAGATCCAGTAGATATAGTAATATTACATATTTGGTTGTTGTTTTGATCTGTAACAACTATATTCTGATTTTGACAATTTCCATCAGCTGAATATGTAACGCTAACTGTTATGGGAATAGTTGAACCACACTTATCAGTAGAAGCTGGATTTATATTAATAGAAGTAAGAGAGGATACTACACACTTGCAATCACTATCTTGCTGATCAGTTAGACCATCACAGTCATTATCATATCCGTCATTGCAAGAAGTTTCTTTAGAAGGTAATGTAGAAGACCATTTAAATCCTTTGTCATATATGCAATATAATTTAGATTGAGTTTGAATGTCATCAAAAGAGTAACATACTTTACTTGCATCACAAATTACAGATTTACAGTGTGGTATAAAAGAATCAACAGAACCGTCTGGTTTATTTAGATATCCACCTAAAAAAGTACATATACCGTTTGATGAGAAGCTTATAGATCCTTGTATTTCATCACATTGTTGATCTGCCCCGCATGCTGTCTCACACTTTTTAGTAGTATCATCAGAGTAACCACATTTAACAGCTTTTACCTGATATCTCCCTTCACAACTAACACATTTTCCCTCACTGGCATCATATTTACCTTCAAAACTTTGCTCACATACCAATCCCCATCTAACTTTACATATATCTCCATCATTTCCTGGATAATCTTTCCATTTGGCTTCTGGTCCATAACATTCTGGAATGGTAGCAGAAAAAACTAATTTGTAAAATTGTCCTGCAGCTATTCCTTCTATACACCCATCAAATCCTACGTCAAAATCCCAAAGATTTTGAACGGGTTGAGTACAAAATTGATCATAATAAATCCAGGTATTTTTACCACAGCCACTATAAGATAAACTAAAAAATAGTAAATTTATAATAAAGAATAAGATAAACATATTAAATAACTCTATTTTTATGGTTTTTTTGTTCATAATTTTATTAAATTTTTTATTACAAATATTAAAGCTTTTTCATCTTTATTCATAGTTGAACATGTAAATACATTATTATCTTTTATTAAAAAGCCTGCGATCCATTCAGAAGTATTAGAAGTAAATATTTCAATATTTTCAACTGTTTTTTGACGATAACTTTTTGAGATATTTAATATAAAATTGTTAAATTTTTCAATATTATTTGTAGAATTAAAAGAAATTATATAACATTCAAAGGTATAGTTATAATTTTTATGAACGATTTGATAGTATTTATAGAAAGCACCAAGCTCTGAAATAAAACCTTCTTGGAATCTCGTAATATTAATGAGTTTATAAAATTGTAGATTTGAATAATAATATATAAAAATAAAAGACAACAAACTAAATGCAATTATCAATCCCAATATTATTATAATTTTTTTATTTTTTATCTTCATGTTTCAGAAGCTTTAAATAAAATTTTAACTTTTTCAAAATTCTCTATCATAAAATATCTTAAATAATCGATTATATTAAGTTTGCTAGAAACCATTAATTTTCCGTTTAAATAGTAAAAGTCGTGATTGAACCAAACTTCTGCTCTAACTCCTTTATCTCTTGGATCATAAAATCTACAAATTATTCTATTTGTGCCAGTAAAATATCTTGGATTTTCTACACTACAACTTTGAACTGTTTGCTTGCTAGTATCTTGAATGCATGGAAACGCATTTCCACATTTACATTTTTGTCCAGATTCTAGTTGACAATTTCCATTTAGAATATTGTTAATCGTACATGCATTGTATCCATCGTTTGTTGGATTTAAATAACATTCTACAGCAACTTCTCTTTGCTCTCTTGCATATTCTACCTGCCAAATTACACTAAATCTTTTTTCAGTAGAGGGTAAAAATTCAAATCCATTCTTTATATCTCTAGAAATTAAATTTGGTAAATCTATTAATATTCCAGTATCGTTTTTAGAACAAAAAGCAATTTTATTATTTACAGGAGCAATATTTTCCCATGCAA
>JAWBAC010000025.1:0-5032 GCA_038997355.1 Candidatus Aenigmatarchaeota archaeon
ATTATGAAATTTATTTTGGTAAGTAGATTAGAAAAAATAAAAAATATTGATATAGTAATTGATGTTTTTAATGAACTTAAAAGTGATGAGTAATTTCCTACAGCTACTATAAAATATCCAGAAAGTTATAAAAAAGCCAAACAACTCTTAGAGGAATATTTCTAAATTAATTATTCAAAAACTTCTGCATTATTTAAAGATGGTGCATTTTTATCTTTTTCACTTATTATATAATTTTCTAGAGGCCATTGTATTCCTATATTTTTATCAAAAGGATTTATAGATCTATCGAACTCTTTATTATATTCTTTTGTAACAAAATATAAAAGTATAGTATCTTCTAAAGCTTGGAATCCATGAGCATAACCTTTTGGAATCCATAAAGCAATTGGCTTTTCTTCACTCAATTCAAAATAATAAAACTTTCCAAAATTCTTAGAAGATTTCCTAATATCAACAGCAACATCGTAAATCTTACCTTTTATTACTACTATTAACTTTGATTGTTCGTAAGGAGGTAGTTGATAATGTAAACCTCTTATAGTGCCCTTTTTAGAAAAACTTATATTTGCCTGAACAAATTCCTCTTCTATTCCTATTTTCTTTAATTCACTTTTTTTCATAATCTCTTCGAAAAATCCTCTATCATCATAAAATCTTTCCCACTCTATTAGTAGTAAATCGAATATTTTTTCAACTTTTTTGATAGGCATAATAAGTTTTTATAAATTTTTCTATACATTCTTCTATAGTATAGGTATAGAGTTTGTAGTTTTTTTGTTTTTCTACGTTTAAGCTAGAATTTTTAGGCCTTTTTGCAATAAAATTTGCTTCATTGAGAAAGCTTTTTTCAATTAAATTTTCTTTATTTAAAATTTTTGCTAATTTAAGAGCAAAATCATATCTACTCATTGCTTCACCTGCTATATGAAGTATATCATTAGATATTTCAAGTTTTATAAGTTTAAATATTGCATCAGCTAAAAATTCTACATATGTTGGAGAAACTATCTGATCTACAAATGCTTTTACTTTTTCATTATTTATGAGTTTTTTAAGAGCAATCAATCCAAAATTTTCTTTTCCTGAAGGAGAAAAACCAAAGAGAGCGCTTGTCCTAATAATTATGTAATTATTATAAGTTTTTGTTACTTCTTCTCCTAACAATTTAGTTAATCCATAGTAATTTATTGGATTTGGTATATCATACTCTCTATAATTTCCTTTTTGACCATCAAAAACATAATCAGTAGAAATATAGATGAATTTAGAAGAAAGATTTAGAGTATAAAGAGATTTGATAAAATTTCTGGTTCCATTAACGTTTACGTTATAAGCTAGTTCTTTTTCTTTTTCACAAAGATCAACATCAGTAAGAGCTGCTGAGTGAATAATAACATCTGGTTTAACTTTTTTCAAGGTTTCTTTAACTTTTTCGAAATTAGTTATATCTAAGGCTATTTTTTCTGCATCTTTGAATTTTGGCTCGTGAGTATTATACACTAAATATACATTAAAATTTGATTCAATAAAAATTTTTGAAATCCAATAACCTAACAAACCGGTAGAACCTGTAATTAATATTTTTTCCATACCTCATCTTTAATAACATATTCATCTATTAAAGGTTCCCACCACCATCTGTTTTTAATATACCAATCAATAGTTTTTCTCAGACCTTCTTCAAAAGAATGTTTAGGTTCCCAACCTAGAGCTCTAAGCTTTTCGCATTTCATACTATACATTTTATCTTCTCCTGGTCTTGATGAAACATACTTTATATCTTTCTCTACATCTTTTCCTAATAATTTAACGATTTTTTCTACAACTTCTCTTATTGTTATTTTATTTCCTGCACATATGTTGTATATTTCATTTAATTTTCCTTTTTCCAAGATTGTAATTACTCCGTCTACAAAATCATCCACATATATATAATCTCTAATAGACGAACCATCGCCATAAATAGTCGCTTTATAACCTAAAAGTAACCTTATTATAGTTCTTGGAATTAATTTTTCTGGATGTTGATAAGGTCCATAATTGTTTGATGGTCTTATTATTACGTATTTTATTCCAAATGTCCTTCCATAAGCTTTTATTAACAAGTCTGCAGAAGCCTTAGATGCTGAATAGGGAGAAGAAGGATTTAAAGGATAGCTTTCATCAACTTCTGCATCTTTTCCATACAAATCTAAGATATCTCCATAAACTTCATCTGTAGAAATATGATAATAAACTATATTCCTATTAATTTCTTTAATACTTTCTAAAATGTTAAACACTCCGATAATGTTCGTTTTTATGAATAAAGCTGGCTCATTAATAGATCTATCTACATGAGATTCTGCCGCAAAATTTATAATAATTTCTGGTTTGAAATCTTTTATAATTTTATTTATTTCTTCGAAATTGCTTATATCACATTTTACAAATTTTACTCTATCCGATAAAATATCTTTGATATTTTCTATTCTTCCAGCATAAGTTAACTTATCAGCAATTAATATTTCATGATTATTATAAATTTTTGCTAATTTTCTAACAAAGTTACTTCCCATAAATCCCGCAGTACCTATAGTTAATATTCTCATAATATAATCTCAGAATAAGCAGATATAAAAGCTGAAATTTCTCTTGCATATAAACTATTTTTTGCAATTAATCTAGAATTATTACCTATGATGCTATTAGTTATTATAAATTCTTTAACATCTGCTAAAACATTTGGCTGAATTAATGAAAACTGAATCTTTCCAGAAATTATTTTTGAGTTTTCCTCTATTGAAGTGTATGGATATATAATTGCATCTTTTTCTATTATTACATTTTTACCTATATAAGCTGGACCATATACCTTACCATAAACTTCTGCTTTTTCATCTATTATAACTCTGCCTTTAATATTTTCTTCTTCTATGTTTTCAATTTCATTTTTATCTAAAAGAAATCTAACAGCATCTAGTAAACTCTCTTTTGTACCTACATCTTTCCACCATTTTTCGGTTATTTTATATCCAACGCTATAACCTCTATCTATAAACCATTGAATTAGTTCTGTTATTTCATATTCTCCTCTGTTTGAAGGTTTCAAATAAGAATATGCTTTTTTAACTAAATCTGGATCTCTAAAGTAATATATTCCTGTAAGTGCATATTCGGAAATTTTTTCTTTTGGTTTTTCAACAAGTTTTTTTATTCTATGATCTTCAATAACTGCTACTCCAAATCTATATGGATCTTTAACTTTACATAGAACCACAAAAACATCAAATTTTTCTAATTCTTCTCTAATACTATCAAAATTTTCTATAAATAAGTTATCACTCAAATAGGTAACAAAAGGTTCTTTTATAAATCCGTTTTCTATTGCTAAATAAATAGCATTAGCTATTCCTAATCTTTCTTTTTGCTCAACAAAATAAAATTTTTCTTTGTATTTTGTTTCCAAATATTCTTTAATTAATTTGCCTAGATATCCTATTACAATTCCTATCTCTTTTATTTTAAATTCTCTCAATTTTTCTATTGAATAATCGATTAAAGTCTTTCCTAATATATAAATTAGTGGTTTTGGAACGCCTAATGTCAAAGGTCTTAATCTTGTGCTTTCGCCAGCAGCTAATATTAAACCTTGCATTAATATTTTATTCCTTTACATTGTTTATTTTTATATGAGATATCCTTTAGTTTGCATTATCATTCTCAATTGGAATGGAAAAGAATTGTTAAAAAAGTGCTTATCTTCATTAATTTCTTTGACTGATTATCCAAATTATAAAGTTATAGTTGTAGATAATGGAAGTACAGATGGTTCTGTAGAATTTGTTAAGAAAAATTATCCTAATGTTGATGTTTTGGCATTAGATAAAAACTATGGATTTACAGGCGGAAATAACAGAGGCATAGTTTATGTCATTAAAAAATATAATCCAAAGTATGTTTTATTATTAAATAACGATACAGAAATAATTGAAAGAGATTGGTTAAAAAAACTAGTTGAAACAGCTGAAAGTAATAAAAGAATTGGAATTGTTGGTTGTAAACTTTTATATCCAGATAGAACAATTCAACATGCTGGAATCAAAATAACTTTTCTTTCTGAACATATTGGAAGATATGAAAGCGAAGATAAATATTCAGAAATTAGAAGTGTTGGTGCAGTAACTTTTGCGTGTGTTTTAATTAAAAAAGAAGTTTTTGAAAAAATTGGATTATTAGATGAAACGTTTTTTGCTGGTCATGAAGATCTGGATTTTTGTCATAGAGCAAGAAAAAATGGATTTTTAGTAGTTTATAATGGCAAAACAAAATTAATTCATTATGAAAGTGTTACAGTTAAGAAAATTTTTAGTGAAAAGAAGTGGTATATGGAGAGATTTGGAGGATTTGTTATTGCTTTAAGATATTATAACTTTCTCTATTTTCTTTTTGTTTTATTTGTATATATTTTTCAAAGTTTTTTTGAAAGAAGAAATCCAAAAATTTCTATTACTTCTCTTTTAAATTTAAAGCCGAGAAAAAATTTTATAAAAGCGTTGATTCTCACATTAATAGCTCTTAAGAATTCTCTTATTTATTTCAAATTTTATAAAAACAGTTACCTCTTTTAATATACTCCCAACAAAATCCTTAATAACACATTCCAAAATATTAGTAAATATAATCTACTAAATTATTCCTTGAAAATCTATATTTATTATTTTAAAATAAAATAGAGAATATATTGCCTATTATAAACTAGACATACCATCTTTTTAAGGCTGTGTGATTTTGATAATTTATTTATTATTTCTCTTGCAATCTCATAGCTATGACATTCTATAATCCACTCAGGAATTTGTTTTATTAATTCATCATTAACATCAACTAAGAATTTTTCACATCCTTCACAATCAACTTTTGCAATATCAACTTTCTCCTTTATAGCATTTTTTAAAACATTTTCCCAAGAAACACATTTAACTCTTATTTTCTTTGGTTTAATAATTCTATTTTCAAACAAACTTAAATTTCCTTTACCATATTTTTC
>JAWBAC010000026.1:0-4301 GCA_038997355.1 Candidatus Aenigmatarchaeota archaeon
GGATCGAGGGCTGTAACTCGCCCTCGTGAAGCCGGAATCCCTAGTAGGCGGGGTTTAGCAAACCTCGCCGAATACGTCCCTGCCCCTTGCTCACACTGCCCGTCACGCCAACCGAGTGGAGCTCCTGTGAGGCCCTGGGCAAAACCCAGGGACGAACAGGAGCTCCGCGAGGGGGGCGAAGTCGTCACAAGGTAGCCGTACGGGAACGTGCGGCTGGATCCCTCTCAGCTAGAATTACCACCACAACTTCTAAACGCTGCCAGATGCCCTAATATATAGGTTCTAAATTTTTGTCGATAAACAAAAAACAAAATTTTATTAATTTTTGTGAGTTAAAAAATTATTTATTATAAGGGCCGGTAGCTCAGTGGAAGAGCGCCCGCCTTGCAAGCGGGAGGCCCGGGGTTCAAATCCCCGCCGGTCCAATAAATTGTGAAAGTAAGTTATTTTGACTTTTCAACAAGTCTAAGTAATATTTTTATAGCAATAATAGCTATAGCCAATACTATTACAACAATCTTTATTAAATAGTTGCTCATTATGTTTGAACCTAAGTTTATAGAATGTAAAAGTATTAATATTAATGCTACATAAATTAGATAGTGTAATCGTTTCCAGTTCTTTTTCAAAACTCTAACAGCAAAATCGTTAGAAGTAATTGCCATTGCAGCTAATATTAAAAAAGCAGCTACTCCAAAAAATAGGTATAAATTTTTCATACTATTTAAAATTCTTTTTACGCTCCATTCGAAAAAATAATTAAAAACTAAGAAAACATGAATAGATGCAAAAACAAAAGTATAAATACCAAAAATTCTTCTGTTAGATAATAAAAGTATTGTGAACATATTTTTCTTTATTTTTATTAAAAGTGGAATAGAAAGTATAAATATTATATAAACAAGAGCTAAAAAACCGAAAGCACTTATATAAAACGAAATCATCATTGCAAAATTATCATACAGCAAATTTCCTATTGCTAATACGGAAATTAAAATTATTAGATTTGCTGCATGAATTGCAATGTTAGATTTTTTCATAAAACTAAATTTTCTTTAAAACTTCTATAAATTTGTCTATTTCTTCTTTTGTGTTGTAAATGTATAAACTTGCCCTAGCAGTTCCGCCAATATCATATAAATTAAGGTATCTCATTAAAGGGTGTGCACAATGATATCCGCTTCTTATTGCTATACCTTCTAAATCCAAGATTTTTGCAATTTCATGTGCTCTTAATTTTTCATGAACAAAAGAAAATATAGGAGCTCTTTTATCTACTTTAGTATTTCCAACAATTCTAAAACCTTTAAGTTCTGAAAATCTTTCTAAGAAATATTTTGTTAAATCTTTCAAATGCTTTTCTATATTTTCCATTCCTATTTTTTCTAAAAATTTTATTGCTTCAGCGAAAGCAATTCCATCTACAATATTTGGGGTACCTGCTTCAAATTTCCATGGTAAATCATTCCATTCTGCAGAATAGAAATCAACATCTTTTATCATATCTCCACCATAAAGAAAAGGTGGCATTTCTTCTAGCAAATCTTTTTTTCCATAAAGAACTCCAATTCCACTAGGACCAAGCATTTTATGAGAACTGAAAACAATAAAATCTGCATCTAACTTTTTAACATCTATTTTTTTGTGAGAAATGCTTTGTGCAACATCTATTAAAACTATTGAATTATTTTCATGGGCAATTTTTATTATTTCTTCTATATCATTTTCGCTACCTAAAACATTAGAAACATGCGTTATGGCAACTATTTTTGTTTTTTTGGAAATTTTTTCTTTAAAATCTTCCAAATCTATTTCATAGTCTTTATTTAAACCTACATATGTTAGCTTGCATCCAATCTTTTTAGCCACAAATTGCCAAGGTAAAATGTTTGAATGATGCTCCATTACGCTTATTAATATTTCATCATCTTTTGTTAAATTGTTTAGAGCATAAGAATACGCAACCAAATTAATAGATTCTGTTGTATTTCTGGTAAAAATTATTTCTTCAAATTTTGCATTAATAAAATCTGCAACAACTTTATGAGCATTTTCATATTCTTCGCTAGCTTCTTGGCTTAATGTATGAATTCCTCTATGAATGTTTGCATAGTATTTTTCGTAAATCTCTTTTATTTTTTCTATTACGCATCTAGGTTTTTGAGTGCTTGCTGCGTTATCAAAATAAATTAGCTGCTTACCATTAATTTTTCTTTTCAATATTGGAAACTCTTCTCTTATTTTGTTTACATCAAACATTTTGTATTTTTTCAATTATCGAATTTATTTCATTTTTATCGAAATTATACAAAAGAATTTCTCCATATTTAAAAACAAGCATTTCTTTTCTATCCTTTTTTAGTTTTAAGCTTTCTTTGCTCTTATAAATTACTTCATACTCTGCAAAAATTTCTCTAAACTTTTCTATTTCAATTTCTTTATCCAACTTAATTGATATTGCGCCTCCGCAAATTTCTTTAATCTTTACCATAATTTTTAATTTTCTAAAGCTTTAAATATATAACACTGTTATATATTATGGAGTTACTAAAAGTTGAGAATTTGACTGCAAAAATAGGAAATAAAGTTATTTTAGAAAACATTAGTTTTGATTTGAAAGAAAGAGAAATTTTAGCTGTAATGGGTCCTAATGGAAGTGGAAAAACAACATTAGCTAAATGCATAGTTAACGATAAAAGAATAGAAAAATCAGGAAAAATACTATTCTTAGGTAAAGATATTTCTGATTTGGAAACTAATGAAATTGCTAAATTGGGTATTTACTTGTCTATGCAATTCCAGCCAGAAATAGAATATATAAAAACGAAAACATTTTTGGAATATTTAGGAATCAAAAATTTTGAAGAAGTCATCAAAATTGCAAAAGATTTTAATTTACCAAATGATTTTTTAGAAAGAGGAATCAATGAAAAATTTTCTGGTGGGGAAAGAAAAAGGTTTGAAATATTAATGATAAAATTGTTAAACCCAAAATTAATAATTTTCGATGAAATAGATTCTGGCTTAGATTTAAACTTTTTGGATTATCTAAACGAATTTTTAAAAGAAGAAATCAAAAATGGAAAAAGTTTTATAATAATTTCTCATTATACTCGAATATTCAGAGAAATAAAGCCAGATAGAGTTATAGTTCTCAAAGATGGAAAAATATATAAGCAAGGAAATGGAGATATAATAAATTTGATAGAAAAACATGGCTACAATATTTGAAGAATTAAAAAAGATAAAAGAGAAAGAATGGTTTGAATCAAAGTATCAACCAGAATTAACTATAGAAGGTCCTTTAACAGAAGAAAAAATAAAGAGAATATCTGAAATAAAAAACGAGCCAGAATGGATGCTTGAAAAAAGATTAGAAGGTTTTAAAGCTTTCAAATCCTTGCCTATGCCAAATTTTGGACCTAAGTTAGATATTAATTTTGATGAAATAACCTATTTTGCTTCACCAATTTCTTATCCTAAGCCGAAAAAATGGGAAGAATTACCGCAATTTATTAAAGAGGCATTCATTAAGTTAGGTTTAAGTAGAGAAGAAGCAGAAATGTTAGCTGCGATAGAATTTCAATTCGATTCTGTTCCAGTTTTCAAAAAAATAAAGCAAAAATTAGAAGAATATGGAGTAATTTTCATGCCAATGGATGAAGCAGTTAACGAATATCCAGAAATAATTAAAAAATATTTTGCGAGAGTTATAAGTCCATACGAAAATAAGTTTGCAGCATTAAACACTGCTGTATGGAGTGGAGGAGTTTTTATTTATGTTCCTAAGAATGTAAAACTTGATTTTCCTTTGCATGCGTATTTTAGAATAAATTTAGAGAAAATTGGACAATTCGAAAGAACATTAATAATAGCTGAAGAAAATAGTGAAGTTACTTATGTTGAAGGATGTAGTGCTCCAATATATTCGGCATCTTCTTTGCATGCAGCTGTTGTTGAAGTAATTGCAATGAAAAATTCAAAAGTTAAATATTTTACTCTACAAAATTGGTCTAAAAATGTTTATAATTTGGTTACTAAAAGAGCTATAGTTGAAGATAATGCAAAAGTTCAATGGGTATCTGTAGAGTTAGGAAGTAAAGCAACTATGTTATATCCTAGCTTAATACTTAAAAATAATGCAATAGGAGAAATATATAACTTATCGATAGCTTATGAAGATCAACATATTGATAGTGGAGGAAAGTTAATTTTTATCGGAAGTAATTCTAAAGGTTTGATAGTTTCGAAATCTATTGCAATAGGCAAAAATGCTATAGCAACTAGCAGGTTTGATATTA
>JAWBAC010000027.1:0-4220 GCA_038997355.1 Candidatus Aenigmatarchaeota archaeon
AAATTTAGCAATTTTATTTCATCGCTTGCAAGCAAATATAAAATTTCATTCATTTCTTCAAGTGTTAATTCTTCTTTTTTAATTAGTAATCTGATTTTTTCAAGCGTGTCTTTTGCTAATAATTTATCGCTTAAAGCTACTTCACTGCGCGTATTTATTATATTTTCAAATGTCATATTTATTTTTTAATTGTTCAATCTCATTCTTGTTTCGCATATATAAATGTGCTGCAAAAACTAAAGCAATAAGTAAAAATACTATAGTGATAAAAAAAGCAAAAGGTGATATAATAAATGCTAAAAAATTAAGAGCAGCTATAATAATTAAATAAAAATTAACATTTTTTAATCTATTAACAACTTCAGCTGCACATACTTTTTTACTTATTGTTTCGTTTTCTTGATTTATCTCTCTTGACATTTTTCTAAAAGATAATTTATTATATCATCCCATGTTATGTTTTTCTTTTCATTCTGAATAAGTTTTGCTTTTATTTCTAATAATTTTTCTTTTGTTGATTTTTTAATACTAATTGAACTTACTTCTCTTTTCATAGTTATTATTTTAATAACATAGTTAAAAATTTAAATATTACTACATGTTATTAAAATAATATGTTTGAAAAACATACTTTTAGCTATGAAATTAGTTTATTTGATGACAATACTTATTATAGCATACATAAAACTGTTGTTAAAAAAAGTTTAATGTATAAGATTCTAAGCTATATTCTCAAAAAGGCAAATCAGCAACAATACGAAAATGCTATAAAAAACAACTTAATACAACTTAATAATAAGGAAGATTTTGTAAAAGCTCTAAACAATGCTGGGGTGGCACAAATATTAATGAATAATGTAGTTAAAGATAAGAACTATACTTATTTAAGTGCAGAGATTAAGAACATTGCTTTTAATGAAATAGATAAAGATAAGGTTGAAATGGTTATAGAAATAGCTGGAATGTACATATGGAAGAACAAATAACATTAACATTCAATGCACGAATAGTTGAAATTAACAATAAATATTATTTAAGAATAGAGGCTGATTTATCTGATAAAGATTTAATTAAAAAAATTACAAAAAACATTATAAAAAATGGTTATCAGAAAATTAATGCTATTATAATTTTCAAAAATCCTGTTTTAGCAGTTAGTAAATTAAAAGAAGCTGATTTGCTATAAAAAATAAAAAATAAAGAAAAGAAAGATAAAGCTATTTTTTATTATATTGCTCTTATTTCTTTTTCCTTGCCATACTTATAATGCTCCTCCAGCAGTTACTGGTCTGCTAAATGCTGTTATTAATCCTAAAATTACAAATATTATTACTGCTAGTACAATTAATGGCATGTACTGACCAACCGTTTTCAGTGCTTGAAAAGAGCTTGTTATGCTATCAAAAATGGTAGTTCTTATTTGAGTATTATTAATTGCTTGTATCTGTGGTTCAGTAAGCTGATATGCTTGACCTCCTAAAACGCCGATAAATATTTGTAAAAGTATAGCTACACCTACTCCTACTATTAGTGTTATCACTGCTCCTGTTTGCTGATATACTCCTTTCTCTACTTTTACAACATATCTTTCTTTTGTGTTCATACTCTAAATATTATACATAGTAATGTATTTTTCTTTTTCGTTTTATCTTTTATAAATTTTATAAATAATTTGCTTTTTTTGCAATTAAGAAAAGTATGTGAATTATAAAAAACAAAATATTCAAAACAAAAATGTAGCTAAAAAATCTTAACAATGTTATAACAAACAATTCATTATAAAAATAGATTGAATAAACCAGATACAACGCAAACAAAACAAAAAACGTAACGTGTGAAATTATAAAATGCTCAATTTTAACATTTTCACGAAACTGTTTAATAAGTAGATATAAATTAGCTATGAAGTTCGTAATAAATGCAAAAGTTAATAGTGTGAAAAATATCTCCATGTTATATGAATACTTTATATTTTTGTGAAATTAACAAGCTAAGTGCCATAACTATTATTGAAATAAATACAGCAGCTAAATGTAGTGTATAATTCATTTTTAAATTATAAAATATCGCAAATTGAATTGCTGTTAAAAAGAAAAATATTAATGCACTTAATCTTAAATCTATAGCAGCTAGAACAATGCAAAACATTGCAGTTAAAAATAAAAATAAATGTTCAATCGTAATTCCTAATGTTGTTGTTATTAAAGTTATTATATCAATCATGGTAATATTCCAGCCCGCGTTCTTAAACTTATTAAAAAGTTTATTAACATCAAAACATACAAAATAGTTACAAAACTAAAAACAAATAACTTAACATTCATTGCTATTTCTGCTGAGACTGGAAATAGTGTAAAATAAAAATTAACTAATGCTGTAATCATGCTTGGTATTGCTGTAAAGAAATTAATCATTAAATCAATTAACAAATTGCCTGAATAGAAAATTAGTGCGCCCATGTCTACTAATGGTATGTTTGTTTGTAGTTGCAGACCTGCTTGTAATTTTTCTCCTACATCTGTATATGTAGTTGTATTAACTATATAAACATTTTGTACATTTATGCCTAAATTTTTTAATGAATATGTTAATAAAGTAGCCGAAAAGCTATAAAAAATTTGTATTATTATTAATAGTGTGAAAAGTGAATATACTCTGCTCATGTTACTATTTGTACATTTTCTCTTATAATTATTAAATGAAATATAGCAAGTATTAAAAACACTACAATGAAAAATGTTGTTAAAGGTGTTGGAATTGATAAACTCAAAATTGCTATACTAATTAAACTAAATATTAAACCTAATAATCCTAATTGCAATCTAATACTTATAGTTCCTCCAAACAGATATACCAAAACAGCCAACGCAATCGCAAGCCCTGGAGTTAAAATTCCGGTTTTTGCATCTTTATTAAAATATCTTACAAATTTTCCATTATTACTTTCTACTTCAAAAACTAATACATCACTTACATTCAAACCATAAAAGTTAAAATACAAAACAAACTCGTTTGGATTATCATTTTCTTCATGTTCAAAAATCTTTTTATTATCACTATATATTCTAAAAATTGCATATTTATTATCGTTTCTTAAGTTTTTGTAGTATATTCTTATTGTATAGTCATCAACTTTTTCTGCAGTTATGTCTTCACTGAAAAAAGTTAAAAGTGTTTTTGTAAAATATTGTAATGCATCTAAATTAACAATTTGTGGTATGCTACCGTCAATCAGCGCTAAGAAAATTTTCTTATTATTTTCATCAATCTTGTATAAATAATAAGTTGTTCTTAAAGTGTATGCTTTAACTGCAAGACTATTTTGTAATAAATATTTTGTTCGTGTGTTGAAAACTTCACAACTAGTAATAGTATTTATTAATGCAATTTTTTGCTCAGAACTACTTACAAAATAAATTTCTGTAAATGTTGTAGATTGTTCATGAATACAAATTCTTAAATTACTATCAATTAAATCTATATCAAAAATTCTTAAAATTGTATCTGCTGTATTTGAATAACTAAACTCTAATCTTAAAGTATCTGAAGCGTTTCTGTAATTAACATAAAATATGTTATTTCTGTTGTTTGCTTTAAAATCATATGTAGCTCCAGTACCTTCAGATTTAATTAACAAACTATTAAAATTCGTTAATGTTGATGTATTAAGTATTCTATTTCTCATTTCCTCCCACAACATTATATTTTTAGCATACAAATCTTCAATGATTGAAAGTTTGTTTGTATTATTAACTATGTCTCTGCAAATTATTTCAAAAACATTTTTTCCATCAATCAAATCTGCTGTTAAAGTTGTTTGATTGTTTTTTAATGTGACATTTGCAATGTTATTATTTAATCTTATTGTACATATTGCATATGTTATATCATTTGCATAATATGTTGCAGATTGAATAATGTTTGTTCTAAACAGCGTTTGAATACTATAGCTTATATTAATAACTGGTGGAGTATTATCAAAATAAAATGTAGCGTTTGTAGTGTTTCTGTGTGTTTCAAGACTAAATCTTATGCTATAAAAACCATCTTGAAAATTTAGTTTATCATTTATTGTTCTTGTTGAATTATCGCATATTATGCTATATGTTTTATTTATTGTTTCGTTGATAAAAAGATATATATTTTTTTGTGCATTTAATAATCCACAACGATATGTTACTAAATAATTTAGTGTTTGCGTATAATTTACATTATTAAAT
>JAWBAC010000028.1:0-4042 GCA_038997355.1 Candidatus Aenigmatarchaeota archaeon
ATGGAGAAATCGAGTTTGAATTTATTGAAACAGATATTCCTTCACCTTTTGCTCATAACTTAATTGCTATAAGTGAAAGCGATGTTGTTTTGATGGAAGATAGAAGAAAGTTAATATTAAAGCTTTATAAAAAAGTTTTGGAAAAAATACAAGAATAAAAAACTTTTATTGTGAATTAATTATTTTTTAAATTAATATTATGAGTTTTGATATAACTTATATTTCTTGGGGACTGTCACAGAATCCCAAAGATGGTGCTCATAAATATATTTGGGAAATAATTAAAAGAATTAGCAAAGAATTTAACATTTCTGTTATCCATGGCTATACTAATAAACCAGAAATCTTTGATTTCAAAACATTCAATTTCAAACTTACCGGAAAAAGAGAAGTTGATTTTTTATTGCATTATTTAAATACTAAAAAAATTAGTAAGGCTATAAAGACAAAACTTTTTCACTCTAATGTAATGGAAAGTTATTTACCTGAAAATTCAATACTTACAATCTATCATGTTGGTCATTTAATTTATAAATTTGTACCTTCAAATAAATATATTTTATTCTTGTTAAGAAAATTTGTAGAAAAGAATCTGGAAAAAGCAGAAAAAATTATAACTATATCCAGAGAAACAAAAAAAGATTTAATAAAGTTTTTTGGAATAGAAAGAAAAAAGATTGAAGTAATATACTATGGCATAGAAATTCCAAAAGTTAACTTTGATTCAAAATATTTAAAGAAAAAATACAGTATTGATCAAAATAAAAGAGTTATATTAACTGTTTCAAGAATAATAAAAGAAAGGGGTATACATAATGTTATAGAAGCTATCAAATTGCTACCCAAAGATTTACAAAAAAATATTCATTACATAGTTGTTGGAAATTCTTATGATAAAGATTATTTAACATATCTAAAAAATATTTCAAAAAATATTTCTATATCGTTTTATGTTGGGGTTGAAGATATAAAAGAGTTTTTATATATGAGTGATATATTTGTTTTTCCAAGTTTAATGAAAGAAGGATTTGGCTTAGCACCTTTAGAAGCAATGTCATTTAAAAAACCTGTAATTTTATCAAATCAAAAAACTTTTAAAGAAGTTTATGGAAATGTGCCAATTTATTTTAGAAATGTCGAAGAATTAGCCAAAAATATAGAGATACTTTTAACAAATGATAAAGAATATGAAAAAAGAAAACATCTTTCATTCAAGATAGCAAAAAAATATAACTGGAAAAATGCTATTAATAGAATTAAAAAGATTTACAACTCTCTAATTTAATCTTTTTTAATCTTCACGTTAATATTCCACAATTTACTATACCACTCTATAGTTTTTATTAAACCTTCTTTTAAACTTATTTTTGGTTCGTCATCGACTAATTTTCTTAGTAAACTTATATCTGCCGCTCTTCTAATTCTATCATTTGGTCGAGGAGGTAAAAATACCGGTTTAAACTCCTTATTAATTAATTCATGAATAAGTTTAGCTAATTCTATTATTTTAATTTCTTTATCACTACCAACATTTACTACATAATTATCTGCCTTTAACATAAGCTTCCAAACCAATCTTGTGTGATCGTCTACATAAGTAAATGCTCTCGTCTGATTACCATCTCCATAAATTGTGAATTCATTCTCTAACAGCGCCTTTCTAATAAATTCTGGTATAACTTGACCATATTTAGAAGTATCCATTCTAGGACCATATGTATTAAAAATTCTTAAAATTAAATATTTAAAACCAAATTCTTCAGAGAAATGTTTAATTAGAAATTCTCCGAAAGCTTTGGATGCAGCATAGCTATCTCTTACAGCATTAATATCTAAAATTATTGGATGGTTTTCTGGTATTGGTATTTTTAATGGTTCTCCATAAACTTCTGAAGAAGATGCATATACTATCTTCTTGACATCACTATCGTTTATAATATTTATCAAGTTCTTCGTCATTTCTATATTTTTTGAAAAAACATCAAAAGGAATTTCATAAAAATATTGAGTACCGTTTATGGCAGCATAATGAACTACTATATCAATAGAGTTATCCTTAATAATATTTTTCAGTTTATTTAAATCGTTTTGATTTGTTAAATCTAGCTTTTCGAAGTCACAACCTTTAGGAATATATTTTCCTCTAAAAAAATTGTCTATCCCTATTACATAACATCCTTGAGACTTAAAATACTCTGATAAATGGCTTCCTAAGAAGCCAGCTGCACCAGTAACTAGTATCGAATAACTAGTCATATAAATATTACTTTTGCTCTTTTAAATTTATTCCTTATTCCATAGAAGGCATAGTAAAGATCTATTATTAAACAATCTATATCTAATTTATTATAATTTTCAATGTAGAAAGAATGTGGAGTAGAAAGTATAATAACATCAACATTTTCCTTTTCCAGCTCTTCTAATTTTTCTAAAGATTTTACTTTATTTGAAAATTGAGAAAAGAATAAATTATAGTTTGTATATCTGTTCTTATTTAAAAATATATCATGAATTAATACTTTATCAATTTCGTTTATCTCATTAAGAAGTTTCTTGATTAATTCCAACGAATGAGAATATCTGAAATCGTCTACATCCTTTTTAAAGCTTAACCCTAAGACTGCTATTTTTTTATATTTTTTATTTTTAATGATTTTAATGATTTCATCTAGATATTTATCATTTATCTTTCTTGCAAAGAAGTTAAGAGAATTATAATCTTTGCCAAAAACCTCTTTAAAGTTTAAATCTAATATTAAAGGATCTTTGGATAAGCAATACCCGCTTACTGGACCTGGAAAAGCTAGCATAGAATTCCTCTGATAATCTGTTTTAGCTAAACTAATTGCCTCTACTATATCTATATTTAACCTATTTGCCAAAAGTGCTAACTCATTAGAAAAATTGAAAAGTAAGTTTCTGAAAGAATTATCTATAAGTTTAATAAATTCAGCTGTTTCTGGACTGCTCGCTACTAATATTTTTGAATTAAAAATATTAAAAAGTTGTTTTGTTCTTTCTATACCTTCATTAGAGAACCCCCCAATAATCTTTGGCAATTTTTCTTCCTCTTCTATTCCGTTCCCTTCTACAAGTCTTTCTGGAACAAAAGTTAAATAAAAATCTTTTCCTTCCTTTAACTTATATTTCTCTTCGATATAGTTCTTTAATTCTCTGGTAAAACCGATTGGTACTGTAGTTCTAAGAATTATTGTTTTATTTTTTATATACTGAACAATATTATCTATCAAACTAAATAGAATGTCCTTTTCCACTTTTCCATTATTGTTTATATGAATTCCGACAGTAATTAATATGTATAGAGAATTTTCGATATAATGAAAGTTTTCTCTTGAAAACTTTAAAGGAATAAAAGTTTTGTTTAAAACTTTTCTATAGATGTTCTCGAATCCTTTTTCAAAAAGAAATAAATTTCCCTTGCTGAGTTCTTCTATCCATTTTTCGTCGTTATCAAAACCATATACTTTTATGCCTTTCTGTGAAAAAGCTAAAGAAATAGGAATCCCAATTCTACCCAATCCTATTACACTTATTGAAAATTTTTCGCTATTTATACTTGATATATCAGTCATTAAAAATTATTAAAGTTATTTAATAATTTAAATTTTACAAAATCGTTATATTATGAAATTTATTTTAGTAAGTAGATTGGAAAAAATAAAGAATATAGATGTTGTAATAGAAGTTTTTAATGAATTGGATGATGAGCTTTGGATTGTTGGTAAAGGAAGATATGAAAATGAATTAAAGAAAAAAGCTAAAAAAGATAATATAAAGTTTTTTGGATATGTAGACGATAAAACTTTAAAAGAATTATACAAAAAAGCGGATGCTTGCATAATGCCACATATTTATGAACCTTTTGGATTAGTTCCTTATGAAATAGCTTTTTTCGGTAAACCAAGTATTATTAGTAAATTAAGTGGAGTCGCAGAATTAGCAAAAGAATATAAATTTGGATTAATTTTTGATCCTTATGATGAAAATGATTTATTAGAAAAAATTAAAACTATAAAAATTA
>JAWBAC010000029.1:0-3680 GCA_038997355.1 Candidatus Aenigmatarchaeota archaeon
ATGTACGAATATTATCAGCTTCTGCATGATTATCCATATAACCACAATTTGTACTATCTGTACAACTACCAGACATAGCATAAATTGAATTTGCTATAAACGTTTGTGAAACATTACTTAAACTTGTAGCACTTGGATTTCCATAATAAACATAAATTGCTTTTGTTAAAGAAGCTGGAATATTAGGAACTTTTACCCAAATTTTAGTATTTGCAGAATTGCATCCAGATTCAATCCAATAATTCAATAAAGTTATTCCATCGCTATCAGTAAATCTTATATCTCCACAATCACTTCTCATTTTGCCAGCAGAAATTAAACTTGCAGTATCTAATGTAATTAAAACTTGATAATCTATTAACGTATTTCCAGAGTTTTCTTGGATTGTTATTGGTTTTCTATACTGCCAACCAGAAAGCCAGCTTACTTTACCAAAAATATCAACATTTGCTTTTGAACATTCTATCATCGATTTAATTGGTAATTCTTCAATTTGAGATTGTGTTTGAGATAAATATCCAGAAAAATAAAAATAAATCATAACACCAATTCCAACAGTTAAAGCAACTAAAATAATTGTAGCAATAAATGTTGAAATTAATTTTTTACTCATAAAATACTTCTTAATAGCGTAAGTAAATAAATTTTTTATTTTATTGACTACTTTTAGTTACTTCATAAGCAATCCTATCTAAAAAGCTAATTCCTTTTGGTGTTAATTTTCTTCCTTTTCTTTCAACTTTTTCTACCAATCCAGCTTTTTCTAATTGCTGTAATATGGTTCTAATAATCTTTCCGCTAGCCTTCATAAACTTTTCTCTCCTTCTTCTATGCTGCTTTCTTCTTCCATAATAAGTTCTTAATCTACTTACTCCTATCGGTCCATCGATATATAATCTTCTAAGGATGCTTGCAGCTCTTATATACCAAAAATCTTCTTGTTCTGGCGGTCTTTCATTGGCAGCGCTATTCTTTGCAAATAGAGCCCATCTTGGAGGTTTAATTACATCTATCTTTTTAAGTTCTTCTTTCAGTCTTTCTATTAGTTTTTGAGGATCTACATCATATACGTTGACCATATAAATATTTCTTAAAGATATTAAAATTTTTATTTATGTCTGTAGAAGAAATAGAAAATAAGATATTAGAAATCTTAAAAACTAAAAGCATAATAAGCAAAAGAGATTTGTTATCTTATTTTGAAAATAAAGAAGATCTAAAAAAAGCAATAGAAAATTTAATTTCTAAAGATTTAATTTTTGAGATAAATATTTTAGGTGGAAATTATTATGGGCTTAAAAACAATAAAATTAGATAGGAGTAAACTAATATTTTGGATATTTACGATATTACTCTTCTTAATTTTCCTTTTGGATGCCATAACTACGAAGGTAAATATTTGTAAAATGAACGGTGAAAACATTTCTTCAGAGTATATTAAATCAGAGCAAAATTCTTCATGCATAAAATTACCTTTAGAGCTATTTCCTCTCCTCAGAACGTGAAAGATCATATAAAATACTTTCTACTTTTTAGTAATAAAGAAATTTCTATAAAAATTCTGTAAAATGCTTATCAGAGAACATTTAGGATCTAACAACAAAGGCAATATGAATAACTCAATTTAAAAATATATTATCCACTTGGCGCATTTTTATTATGGAAAATAAAAGAAAGGACGAAATGGAAAATGTATTAAAAATTCTTATTGTTTTAAAAAAAGTTAACGGATGGATATGGATTAGAGAAATAGCTCGAAGAGTCAAATTACATCATAAAACTGTTTCTAGATTACTTTCGAAATACTTTTCTCCATTTATAGAAGAACAAAGATTAATACCATTTAGAGCTAGACTAATAAGGTTAAAAGATGATATAGATGTTGAAAAATTTATCGCTTACTGGAAAATAAGAAAACTCCAAGAAATATATGAGAAAAGGTTTAAATAATTATGGGGTTTTTTGATAGCATAAAGAAACTCTTTAAAAGAAAAAGATTTGAAAATAACCTTCAATTATTGGAGCAGGAGCAAAATATTGAAGAAAGTAATATATCTAATATTTCTTTTGAAGAGCCTAAATTTGAAGAAGGAAAAAATAGAGATAATGAAGAAATAACTCTTTCTAGAGATTTCATATATGGTTATATAATAAAAACCTTAAAATCTATAGAAGAGTCTTTGAAAAGAATAGAAGCTAACATGATAACAAAAGATTGGGCCTCCTTAAATCTTAGCGAGAAAAAAGACTTAGAAAATATGTTTAAAAAATTAGAGGAAAAATTAGATAATGTTAAGCTGCTTACAACTGCTTCAAGCGCTTCAAGCAGGTTAAGCAAGTCTACAGAGTTAATAGAAAAAGCTAACAAAATTATAGCTGAGAAGAAAGAAATTAGCTATGAAGAGTTAGCAAGAGAGCTTAGTATATCGGCAAGTTATTTAAGAGCGATAGCATCATTAATAGAAATGTCTAATCCCAAAATAAAAAGAGTTATAAAAGATAAGAAAGGCTTCTTTATATATGATGAATCTGCTTAAGCAGTTATAAGCGCTTCAAACAGGTTAAGCAAATGCTTCTTATAGCTTAGCACTGCTTAAGCAGATTAAGCAGTTATAAAATGAAAAAGTTCATAAAGAACAAATGATAAATATTAACTGCTGCTCGTGCTTAGAAGCGCTTCAAGCAGCTTCAAGCAGATCAAGCAAGTGATTAAGCAGTTTAAGCAGATATAATTGTGAGCATCTTGCATACATTTGCCACATTTTGTTAATGTTACAGATTCTCACAATTAGAGGTTTGATCTAAAAATGCGGGTCTCTAACTTTGAAAGCCTATTATATATATAGGTAACCGTTCTGTGGTAGTTAATAATTAATTAGAAATTCTCACATTCTTATGATTTTTTATTTATTAATTTAAAATCTACACAATCTAGTATCTCTCACATTTTCAATAATTAGAAAACGTAAAAAGTTATAACTCAATATTTTTCTATCTCTCACATTTTCAATCGAATCCAATGCTAAATTTTTAGCTCTTAAAATAGCGAAAAATTCTCACATTTTTAGTCAAAAACTTATATAAATACATAGTTTAGTATTACTTATTAGTAATATTTAATTCATCGTAAAACTCACAAATTACATATAAAAATTATTAATTATTTGATGGTCCTAATCATTGAATGTAAAAGCTACTAATAAATAGTTAATGAAAAGCGAAAAATATCTTATTTAAATGGCGTCTGAATAAAAATTGTAGAAATATACACTCAATTATATATAATTTTTTGTATAAGTTACTAGTAGATAGTTACATATTCACTAAATATTGTGGATTCAATCAACTCTGAGATAATTAAATTTGTTCCATATCTCTCACTTTTAATAAAACTATAGGCTTATTTGTCATTAGTAACGTCAAAAAATTCTTTGAAACAGTTTCTAGGTAACATCTTTTTGCAAAAATAGAAAGAAAAATTTTATAGCTGGCTCTGTAGGCCAGTTATAATTTTTAAAGTTAGAAAAGAATGTGAGCGATATAATGGATAATTAGTTATTGTTTGGTAGTTATAGAAATTATACAAATTTTAGTATATTTGTCGTATAGCAGCTAGAAATTGATCAAAAGGTTTGATAAAAATTGAAAAAAGTTAGTATAGAATTCCATACGCCAAGTGG
>JAWBAC010000030.1:0-3657 GCA_038997355.1 Candidatus Aenigmatarchaeota archaeon
TTATTCTTTCCAAATCTCCTTCATATCTAGTTCTCATTTGAATTTCTGTACCAATATTTGCTCTAATTTCTCCAACAAAATCGCTAAGAACTTGAGATATCAAAACTAATCCTATTCCCCATTTTCTAAACTCTCTTACTCCTCTCTCTAAAGCCAAAAATCCTTTTCCGCTACCTCCAAATTTTGGCAATAATCTATGAACTTCATCATAAACTATTAAACATCTTAATTCTCTACTTTCTTCTAATCTAGAGTTAAATATTTCTTGAATAGTATTAGCAACAAAAATATCTATTTCTTCTGGCTTTAATCTGTTTAAAACAAAAATATATATATTTCCTTTTGGATTCTCTATTATTTCTTTTAGCTTTATTTTTTGGTATGGAGATTTTATAATCTTAATTTTTCCTGGAAAACCTCTTGCTTGTTTTTTACTCATTCCAAACCTCGAATATTCTTTTAACATATAATTCTCTTTACATTTTCTTAAAAATCCTGTCCATTGAGCTGTAGGATCGAAAACTATAACATTCTTTCCTTTTAATAATGCCTCTTCAGCAATTACCATAGCACTAATAGTTTTTCCACTTCCTGTTGCACCTGCAATCATTGTGTGCATTTTGAGATCATCTAAATATATAAATGCCCTTCTTGCAGTTTCTGCAATATTTCCAATAAATGCTGAGTTTTCAGATGGTTGAGGTAATGTAGAGAAATCGATAGATACTTTAAATCTCTTTTCTTTTTCTTTCTTTTTGATATATGATATTATTGCTATCGCAGTTATTAATGAGCCAGAAGAAAATATTGCTACATAAATCAATAAGATTTTAAGAGGTAAGCCAAAGACTTCTCTCTCTAATAATGGAGTTTGAACAGTTACAAATGCACTTGCAACTGCTTCTTGTTTAATATTTTCAGTTAAATACATTGCAACTGCTTTTACTAAATATTTCTTTTCAACTATATCCTTAGGAATCTTTAATGAAAATATTTTTGTTAACGACGTTTCTACTGCCAAACTTTCTTCGCTTTTTGCTATTTCAATCATGTTCTCGCTATCTATTAAAATTAAGCTTAGATTAACATCAACTTTATTTGTTTTTCCTAAGTTGTATAAGGTTATTTCTGCTCTCAAATAATCTCCTGGCTTAACTCTATCTTGTAATAATGTCATCTTTAAGTCTAACAATTTTAATTCTGCTGGTAATATTTTTATAGTTATTGGAACTATGAAAGATTCATTCTCTGAAATTATTCTTGCATGTCCTTTATAAATTCCTTCTTTAGCGTCTCTAGGAATTTCTGCAAATATTTCGAAATAGTTTGTTGATTTTGAATTTATTAAAATTCTTTTGTTAACAACTTTTAAGAATTGGGAAGCGTCTCCATATAATTCTATTTCTGCATAAACATCTTTTTCTCTATTGTTTGATATATATATTTTCTTTGAATCTCTTTCTCCTTGCTTTAATTCAAAATAAATTTCTTCTGTTTTAACTTCAACTTTTTCTGCAAGTTGTTTTAACATTTCTTGTATTTTTGAATAATCTATTTGCGGTGTAGGTCTTTCAAATGATGGAGGAGAGTAAGATGGTATAGATGGAGTTGATGCTGAAGGGCAAGGACCACAATCTAAAGAGCAAGAGTTGCAACTTTCTGTAATATCGCAAATCCCATCTCCACATATTACTGCTTCTGCTAATAAATATGCTGAGCTAGAGTTAAACTCAAAATAAACTTTGTTATTTGCTAAATCTATTTTTGGAATTATCTCTTGCCATGTTGAATTACAAACTCTATTTTCTAAAATCCAATCTTTACATTTATAAATTCTTAGATTATTTACTCTAAGTATTGAAGAAGAGAATTGTGAAATATCAAAGCTTAAAGTATAGTTTTTGAACTCGAAATTTTCTTTTATTGCAAAAGCAAAAAATCTATTCCTTAAATTAGAAATGTTTGGTAAATGAACATTAAAAATATCTATTCTTACAAAATTGTCTGTTGATTGATTTAACATTACATTATAATAAGTTATTTCTGCGATCTCTACTAAAACTTTTATATCATAAGTTCCTGCAAATACTGTTTGGTTTATTGTTGCGTTTTCATCTGGTTTTAACGAATATTCTTTTTCTTTGGATATTGGATTTAATAGATCTACGAATAACTTTATTGTTCTATTAGATATATCTATTGCTTTTGCTGTTAATCTTATTTTTTCTCCAGCTCTAACTAACTTACTTGAAATTTCTGAATTAGAAGAGTTATCTATCGCAATTACTTTAATTATATAATCTCCTTTTTGATCTATGAACGCTTTTGCTAAGAAAGTATTTTCGTAGTTAGTATAACTTAGAGGTATTTCTGTTTGGTTTGGATGTGTTAATGTAATTGTTACATTCTTTATTATATCGTTATCGCTTACTATTGCAATTATATCGTTTTCTTTATTAACTTCAAAATCTGTAACATTTATTATTATCGATGGTTTAATATTATCTATAACTTTTATTAAGTTCGATTGCTTTATGTATGAAGTATAGTTTCTGTAGAAAGCTTCTATTATTAGATCGTTATAAACTTTCGTTACTGGAACTTTACAACTAATGATAAACGCATTAGAATATGTTATATTAGTTATTGTACATTCTTTTTCACTTAAATAAACTTTGAATGAAATATTCTCTTCAATTTCTTGAGTTTCGAAATATGCTTTTAACGAAATGTTGAGTATATCGTTTGGATATATTTCTATTTGATTTTTTGGTTCTAACAATTCTAAAGTAAAGTTAACAATAGTAATGTTAAACTTTATTGTTTTTGAAATGTTTAAAGTTTCATTATATAATGTTATGTTCTCTAAATAGTTTCCTTCTTTGTCTAAGTTATAGTATATAGTTAGATCTTTTGTTTCTAACTTGTTTAAAATAAGTTCGTTTATCGATGAAATGTTTTGAGATGTGTTTATTTTTAATAAAAGATTTTCGTTTCCTATACTTTTTATAGTTAAATTAGTTAAAATTCCAAATCCTTTACCCTTTGCTATTTCGATGTAATCATTAGTTATAAAGCTATAATTGCTCAAAACATTAACTCTTAAATATGTAATTCTTTCGATTCCTTCTGCACTAGTTATTCTTAGAGTTCCTACATAATTTCCTGCTTGATATCCTGCGGGTATTGTAATATTAATGCTAATTTCTCTGCTTTCTCCTGGCATTAAAGTTCCTACAAATGGAATGTATTCTGGATTAAAATCGTAGCAAACATTTCCATACAAGCATTCTATTCTTACATTGCTTACAGGATCTGTTCCGCTTGATTGAATTACAAATTTTATTGTATACTTTTGCCAATGCTGAGCATCTATTGGCAATGGATCGTAAACATCTAACTTTGCTTCTTTTCTTATTCCTTCTGCAATTACATATGCTCCAGATTTAAATATTGTATTTGTTTCTACAAACTTATATCTCTTATCGACTTTTGAAACTAGTTGTATCCAATTAGAACAAGTTTTTTGATAGAAATCCCAATCGCTACAATAAATTATTTTTAGGTTATCTTCACTTGCACCATATTGTTGAGCTATTGAAACATCGTAATAAATTCTTATTGTTGAGTCAATCTCTAAAGGAGTAATTATTGCAA
>JAWBAC010000031.1:0-3536 GCA_038997355.1 Candidatus Aenigmatarchaeota archaeon
TCCCCATTTTCTGAACTCTCTTACTCCTCTTTCTAAAGCCAAAAATCCTTTTCCACTACCTCCAAATTTTGGTAATAATCTATGGACTTCATCATAAACTATTAAACATCTTAATTCTCTGCTTTCTTCTAATCTAGAGTTAAATATTTCTTGAATAGTATTAGCAACAAAAATATCTATTTCTTCTGGTTTTAATCTGTTTAAAACAAATATATAAATATTTCCTTTTGGATTCTCTATTATTTCTTTTAGTTTTATTTTTTGGTATGGAGATTTTATAATTTTAATTTTTCCTGGAAAACCTCTTGCTTGTTTTTTACTCATTCCAAATTTCGAATACTCTTTTAACATATAATTCTCTTTACATTTTCTTAAAAATCCTGTCCATTGAGCTGTAGGATCGAAAACTATAACATTCTTTCCTTTTAATAATGCTTCTTCAGCAATTACCATAGCACTAATAGTTTTTCCACTTCCTGTTGCACCTGCTATCATTGTGTGCATTTTGAGATCATCTAAATATATAAATGCCCTTCTTGCAGTTTCTGCAATATTTCCAATAAATGCTGAGTTTTCAGATGGTTGAGGTAATGTAGAGAAATCGATAGATACTTTAAATCTCTTTTCTTTTTCTTTCTTTTTGATGTATGATATTATTGCTATCGCAGTTATTAATGAGCCAGAAGAAAATATTGCTACATAAATTAATAAGATTTTAAGTGGTAAGCCAAAGAATTCTCTCTCCAATAATGGAGTTTGAACAGTTATAAATGCGCTTGCGACTGCTTCTTGTTTAATATTTTCAGTTAAATATGTTGCAACTGCTTTTACCAGATATCTCTTTTCAACTATATCCTTAGGAATCTTTAATGAAAATATTTTTGTTAATGATGTTTCTACTGCCAAACTTTCTTCGCTCTTTGCTATTTCAATCATGTTCTCACTATCTATTAAAATTAAGCTTAGATTAACATCAACTCTATTTGTTTTTCCTAAGTTGTATAGAGTTATTTCTGCTCTCAAATAATCTCCTGGCTTAACTCTATCTTGTAATAAAGTCATCTTTAAGTCTAATAATTTTAATTCTGCTGGTAATATTTTTACAGTTATTGGAACGATGAAAGATTCATTCTCTGAAATTATTCTTGCATGTCCTTTATATACTCCTTCTTTAGCATCTTTAGGAATTTCTGCAAATATTTCAAAATAGTTTGTTGATTTTGCATTTATTAAAATTCTTTTGTTAACAACTTTTAAGAATTGAGAAGCATCTCCATATAATTCTATTTCTGCATAAACGTCTTTTTCCCTATTGTTTGATATGTATATCTTCTTTGAATCTCTTTCTCCTTGCTTTAATTCAAAATAAATTTCTTCTGTTTTAACTTCAACTTTTTCTGCAAGTTGTTTTAACATTTCTTGTATTTTTGAATAATCTATTTGTGGCATAGGTCTTTCAAATGCTGGTGGCGAATAAGATGGTATTGATGGGGTTGAAGGGCAAGGTCCACAATCTAAAGAGCAAGAGTTACAACTCTCTGTAATATCGCAAATTCCATCTCCACATATTACTGCTTCTGCCAATAAATATGCTGAGCTAGAATTAAATTCAAAATAAACTTTGTTATTTGCTAAATCTATTTTTGGAATTATCTCTTGCCACGTTGAATTGCAAACTCTATTTTCTAAAATCCAATCTTTACATTTATAAATTCTTAGATTATTTACCCTAAGTATTGAAGAAGAGAATTGTGAAATATCAAAGCTTAAAGTATAGTTTTTGAACTCGAAATTTTCTTTTATTGCAAAAGCAAAAAACCTATTTCTTAAATTAGAAATGTTTGGTAAATGAACGTTAAAAACATCTATTCTTACAAAATTATCTATTGATTGATTTAACATTACATTATAATAAGTTATTTCTGCGCTCTCTACTAAAACTTTTATATCGTAAGTTCCTGCAAATACTGTTTGGTTTATTGTTGCGTTTTCATCAGGTTTTAAGAAATACTCTTTTTCTTTAGATATTGGGTTTAATAGATCTACGAATAACTTTATTGTTCTGTTAGATATATCTATTGCTCTTGTTATTAATCTTATTTTTTCTCCAGCTCTAACTAACTTACTTGAAATTTCTGAATTAGAAGAGTTATCTGTTGCAATTACTTTAATTATATAATCTCCTTTTTGATCTATGAATACTTTTGCTAAGTAAGTATTTTCGTAGTTAGTATAACTTAGAGGTATTTCTGTTTGGTTTGGATATGTTAATGTAATTGTTACATCTTTTATTATATCGTTATCGCTTACTATTGCAATTATATCATTTTCTTTATTAACCTCAAAATCTGTAACATTTATTATTATCGATGGCTTAATATTATCTATAACTTTTATTAAGTTCGATTGCTTTATGTATGAAGTATAGTTTTCATAGAAAGCCTCTATTATTAGATTGTTATAAACTTTCGTTATTGGAACTTTACAACTAATGATAAATGCATTAGAATATGTTATATTAGTTATTGTGCATTCTTTTTCACTTAAATAAACTTTGAATGAAATATTCTCTTCAATTTCTTGAGTTTCGAAATATGCTTTTAACGAAATGTTGAGTATATCGTTTGGATATATTTCTATTTGATTTTTTGGTTCTAACAATTCTAAAGTAAAGTTAACAATAGTAATGTTAAACTTTATTGTTTTTGAAATGTTTAAAGTTTCATTATATAATGTTATGTTCTCTAAATAGTTTCCTTCTTTGTCTAAGTTATAGTATATAGTTAAATCTTTTGTTTCTAACTTGTTTAAAACAAATTCGCTTATTGTTGAAATGTTTTGAGAAGTGTTTACTTTTAACAAAAGATTTTCGTTTCCTATGCTTTTTATAGTTAAATTAGTTAAAATTCCAAATCCTTTACCCTTTGCTATTTCAATGTAATCGTTAGTTATAAAACTATAATTGCTCAAAACATTAACTCTTAAGTATGTGATTCTTTCAATTCCTTCTGCACTAGTTATTCTTAAAGTTCCAACATAATTTCCTGCTTGATATCCTGCTGGTATTGTAATATTAATGCTAATTTCTCTACTTTCTCCTGGCATTAAAGTTCCTACAAACGGAATGTATTCTGGATTAAAATCGTAACAAACGCTTCCATACAAACATTCTACTCTTACATTACTTACAGGATCTGTTCCGCTTGATTGAATTACAAATTTTATTGTATACTTTTGCCAATGCTGAGCATCTATTGGCAATGGATCGTAAACATCTAACTTTGCTTCCTTTCTTATTCCTTCAGCAATTACATATGCTCCAGATTTAAATGTTGTATTCGTTTCTACAAACTTATATAATTTATTAACTTTTGAAACCAATTGTATCCAGTTTGAGCAAGTCTTTTGGTAGAAATCCCAATCGCTACAATAAATTATTTTTAGGTTATCTTCACTTGCACCATATTGTTGAGCTATTGAAACATCGTAATAAATTCTTATTGTTGAGTCAATCTCTAAAGGAGTAATTATTGCAA
>JAWBAC010000032.1:0-3536 GCA_038997355.1 Candidatus Aenigmatarchaeota archaeon
ATTTATACCTTTTAAAACTGTAATTTCACTTTCTCCAACTTTATAACTTTTCCAAACATCTATTAGCTTTATTATTTCTTTTTTCATAAATAATTTGCAGTAAAAACTTATTTTATGAAAATTTTATCTTTGCCGCCAATAATTAAACATTTTGAAGCTTTTGGAACTTTTGCTGATAAAAGATTTAAAAAACTTGATGATAAAAACTATGAAGTTATTTCTTCTGATAGCTCAAAAATCTATAAAGTTTATGTAGAAAAGAAAAGCGAAAAGGAATTTATTGTTTCTAGCAACGACAATGGAACTATTCTAAAAAACTATGTTGGATATCCAATTTTAGTTGCGCTAATAGATATGAAGATTTTAAAACTTGCAGAGAATTATGAAAAGCTAAAAGGAATCAAATGGAAAGAACTAAACGAAAAATACAAAAATTATTCAAAAGTTTTAGAAATAATAAAAAATAAAATAGGAAAAAATGAATTTGAAAAATTAATGAATTTTGCGACAGAAAATCAAAATTTATTAAAAAATCTTATTTTTTATTTGAAAGAGTAAATTTTAATTTTTTTAAAAATTGAAAAACAATGTTCATTAAGTTTATAGCATCTTCTTTTTTATTAATTATAAACTCTGTAAAATCCATTGCAACAAAATCATTTATTTCTAAATTGTTTATTATTTCATAAATTTCGAACATATTCAATCCAAAAGCTTCTGGATAATTAGAAGAAATTAAATAATTTTCCATTACATCAACATCAAAGCTTACATAAACATTATCAAACGAACTCAAAAAATCATTAATTTTTTTTATCGAATTTTTAATACTTTCTTTTATTTTAAACGAACTCAAAAAATTTATTTTTTCTTCTTCTAAAAACTTTTTTTCATCTTCATCGAAACTTCTTATTCCAATTAAGAATATTCTTTCTGAATCTATTAATTCGACTAATCTTCTTAACCATGTTGCTCTTGAATAATTACTTTCATAAAAATCTTTTAAATCTGCATGCGCATCAAAAATTAATATAGAAGAATTTTCTTCACAAATTCCAACTGAAAATAGAGTAGTTAAATGATTGCAAGAAAAAATTATTGGAACTTTTTTATCTTGCTTTATTTTTAATACTTTTTCGTATATTTCATCAAAATCCTTAAATTTTACATTACCAACATCACAAATTTTTAAATTTTCTAAAATATTTTCAAAGTTTTTTGGATCTATTGGTTCTATGTCTCCAAAATTTCTTAATTTTTCTAAATTTTTTCTCTCTTCATCATTTTGAAAAAATGAAATTATACATGCATCTGAATTTTTATAATCTGAAATTGCAAATTTAAATTTGTTCATTTTTTAAATATTTCTATTAAGCTTTTAAAATCTTCTGTTCTTATAGATTTAGAATCTAAATAACTCTTACTTGCCTTTACTCCAATTTCTTTTAAAGAATTTATTAAGTTTTCAATGCTTTTTACATTTGTTTTTAAATTTTTTGCTAGCAAATGTGTATTAAAAGTTGTTGGTGGTAGCGAATAATCTTTAGCATAATCTTTCAAGCTTTTTTCGAAAATCTTTTTTACATCCAAATATTCAGCATTTTTAATTGCATTAGATATAAAATTTTCGTCAAACAACTTTCCAATGTATGTTGGTCCAATAATTTCTAAATCAGAATTACAAAAAACACATTTTTTCTCTATGTTTGTACTTTTATATAGGCATTTTGGACAAAAACTAATAAAGCCCATGTTTTCTCTAATTTTTCTATGGATCCTTTTCTTAGAAGATTTTTTTAACAAAATGTAAACTTTTGCAAAATGTTTTTCTGAATAACTAAAGATTACGTTAAAAGAAAAATTAAAAGCAGAAAAATATCTTACAGAATAAGAAATTAAGTTCCTAAGAGCAATTTCGTTTTTCATATCGTTATCTATACTAAAAATTCCATACCTAGATAAACAAGCATCTGAATACTTTCCATAGAGAGTTCCTAAATCTGTTGCTGTTAAAGATAAAAGAGTTTCCTTAGACAAAAAATCGATGATATATGGAAAGAATTTTATTGGTGAGCCAAAAGGATCTATATCTATTATATTAAATTTTTCTTTCAGCTTGCATTTCAGATATTTAGCATTTTCGTTGAAAATATTAATTTTTACGTTGTTTATTTCAGCATTCTTTTCTAATAAGCTTATAGCTTCCTTACTTATATCGTTTGAATAAACTTCTAAATTTGGTATTGATTTTTTAACTCTTATAGAATTTGCACCTATTGAAGCTAATAAATCTAAGAATTTGTAATTATTTTTTGCGTAGTTTTTATAAATTTCTATATTTAAATTTCTAACTATTTTCATTTGAGGATTATAGAAGGCTTTTTTGTAAAGCGGTTTTTCTAATAAAAGTTTTATGTTTTCTTCAACAATTTCCATATTTTTGTAACAAACGAAAAGAATATATAATTAAAAGAAATAGTTTAATAATATTGGCCAATGAAGAAAATAAATTTTAGAAAATGATAGAAGTGGGCACCTCCCGAGGCCTATATGCAATCCCTAGCTAAATGCTAGGGATGAAGTTTGAAAGCGATGATACGAGCTTAATGAGAGGGGATATAGGATAATATTCGGGTCGGCGGCAGTAAGCCCGCCGGGGGATGCCTTGGCTCGGGAGCCGAAGAAGGGCGTGCCAAGCTGCGATAAGCCCGGGGTAGGCGCATGGAGCCGTTGATCCCGGGATCCCCGAATGAGAATCCTGCTAGGGAGTTAAAGCTCCCTAGCACTCGAGGCTTAAAGCCTCGAGGGGGAACGGGGGGAAGTGAAGCATCTCAGTACCCCCAGGAAAAGAAATCAACCGAGATGCCGGGAGTAGGGGCGACCGAAACCGGCAGAGGGCAAACCGAACCCTATGGCGATAAGTCATAGGGGATGTGGAGTTGCAGGACCTGGGTCCACCCTTCTCCCCCTACCCGAAGTCCGCTGGAATGCGGCGCCGTAGAGGGTGATAGCCCCGTAGGGGAAAGGGGGAGGGGGTGATGCCAGGTATCCTGAGTACCACTGCCTGATTTGGCAGTGGGAAGCCGGGGGGCATTACCCTCCAACTCTAAATACTCCCCGAGTCCGATAGCGAACTAAGTATCGTGAGAGAAAGGTGAAAAGAACTGCGGAAGCAGAGTGAAAAGATCCTGAAACCGGCGGGCGACTGTTAGCCACGGCCCGAAAGCTTACCCCTCCCGAAGAGGTTTAAGCCTCGAGGGAGGGGAAGCGGGGTCGTGGCGTCCGTGTTGAAAAACGGGCCAGGGAGTGTGGGGGAGTGGCGAGCCTAAGAGGTTAAACCTCGAAGGCGTAGCGAAAGCGATTCCCCGCAGCACCTCATAGGTGCGAGGGGGAGGGTCTTAAAGGGCCCTTAGTCACTCCCCCACTACCGGAAGCCGGGCGATCTAGGCCGGGGTAGGGTGAAGGGAGGCTTAATGCCTCCTGGAGGCCCGAAGGGGTGGTGAGATGCCAGTCCCTCCCATGACCCCGGTCTAGGG
>JAWBAC010000033.1:0-3379 GCA_038997355.1 Candidatus Aenigmatarchaeota archaeon
TACTCTTTAGTTCTTCTTAAACCTATCATAATTCTCAATTTTATTGGGAGAAAAATAAATATTTTTTGGAAAGTTCATAAAAATTCGGCTTTATACAAAAGATTATAGAAAAATATTTATATAAGTTTCTCGACACCCCTTACTATATATAATTATATATTATATTTATATACATAGGCATGTAATTTATAAGATAAAAGTAACAGACCCTTATTAATTATGCATAAATAATTAAATTATAATAACAACAAACATGGAAATCTTACTCTATAAATTAAAGAGTTATGAGAATCTCTACGAAATTTTAAAGATATGTAAAGAATTGGACATAAAAGTTCATGCAATATTAAGAGAAAAGTATGAAAATGAATATGAAAAACTTAAAGAGAAATTTGGAAATTATTTTAATGTTTATAAAACTTTAGAAGAATTCTTAGAAATAACTAATTCTACAAACAAAAAATTTTTAATTCTTGAAACTTTTGGAAACAAATTAATCTTCGACATAGATTTAAAAGATTTCGATTTTATAGTTTTGGGTGCAGAAGATTTTGGGATTCCTATGAATGAAATTGAAAAAATAAAAAATAAAGAAGTAGTTAAAATTCCGACAAAAGCTATAGGAAGTTATAATGTCGTTTCGAGTTTAATAATATTTCTAAGCTTTGTATTATGTTGAATTCGTATTCAAGAAGAATAACATCCTTAGAAACTTTTCTATATACATTAAGCACATTACAAGAATTTAAAGCCATTAATAAAAATCCGGTTAGAAAAGAGGAATTAATAAATATGATAATTAACAAAATTAGAAGGGATGAAACTGAAAATAACGTTTTCTTCATTAACTTACCAACCAATGTAAATATTTATGTAAATAGAATTCTTAAGAAAATGAAAGAAGCTCGTATACTTAGAATTTTTCGAGGTTCTATTTATATAAATTTTTTAGAATTAGAAGCATTTCTAAGAAAATATGAATGTTTAAATTCACTATTACAATACTCTCCAATAGAAGTTTTTGCAAATCTTAAAGATTTAATATGTAAATACTCAAATTGTTCTGATATAAAATCATCATTAAGATATTTCTACTATAATTGCGGATTATCTTTTTTTGTAAGCCCAGTTAGATTATACTCCTTGTTAAATGAACGCTCAGAAAAAGATCTAAAGGATGAAAAAATCCACAAAGAGTTAAATCCTGATTGTTTAGTGATTTATGCTATTTATCAATTAGCAAATGAGGGAAAAGGAAATGTTATATCTCTTACATATAAAAAAATAATAGAGCTGTTAGAGGAGAAAATTTTCCTAAGAGAGTTAAAACCAGATTATAGAAGAATCTTAAAAAGATCCTCACGTAAAATACTTAGTGAATTTTCAAACGAAATCGAAAAATCAACTATTATATCTAAAAATATATACATATACAACAGGGAATCGCTTCTTAAACACATAAAAGAGAATTACATCTACTCACAGTGTTTGAAAAAATATAAACCAATAAGCTGATTTTTTAGTATTTTAGCTCTTTTGTTAATCTAACTCTTAATAGACAAAACTAAAAAATTAAATTTTATTATTTCTACTTTTTATGAATTCGTACAAAAATGTGGCTAAAATAATCGAAAAATCTCAAGAACCAATTTTAATAGTAGCAGATTTTGATGAAGATGGTTTAACATCAGCAATTCAACTTAAAATTATACTAGATAAGATAAACAAAAAAGAAGCAAAAGTTTATTTCAGAAATGTAAGTATAAAATACTTAGCTGAATACCTAAAAGAAATGTATAAGAGATATGAATATAAAACCTTAATCATTTTAGATACTCCTTTACCAGATGAAGATTTAATAAAGCTTGCAAAAGAGTTGAACAATACAAAAATAATATATATAGACCATCATAAAGATGTTATTCCTGAAAGTTTGCCAGAAAATATTACATATTTTGATACAAAAGCTATATTCAAAAAGGATTTGTGTACATCTAGTATAATTTATAAGATTGGTAAGATTTTGTTTAGAAAAGAATTTAAAAAATATTCATTGATTGCCTCTATAGGAGCTCTTTCTGATTGGAAATTAATAAATGATTCTGAACTTTTGAAGGATTTTAAAGAAACTTACCCTACTTTGTATAATGGGAAGTATATAAATTATCCAATGATCTTTTACATTCTTTTATTCTCTTATTCTAATCGATATAGAATTCTTGAGAATATTGATTATGTATTTAATCCTTATGAATTCTTTTCTAGAGTTGGTGTGAAAAATATAATAAAGGGACTTAAAAATTTAGAAAAAGAAATAAAAAATATAAAATTAAAATATGAAGATGAAGATATTGAAGTTTACGAAAATAAGAAAGGCAACGATATACTTCCTATTTTATTGTCGGTATTTAAACCCAATAAGGTAATAGTTTTCTATTCTCCTGTCATAGTTTCATATATTCCTGGAGAAGGAAAAATTAAATCATTTATAAGAAAATTAGTTAAAAAAATAATAGGAAGCGATCAATATGGTATAGGTATTGTAACTCAAAGAAATGATTTAGATGTATCAAAATTTCTGATTAGTTTTACAAAGAAATATGGAATTTTTGGAGCAGGTAATAAAAACTACGCTGGTGGTAGAATATATAAAAAACATTTCGAAAACTTAATAAGAGAGATAAAGAACTACATAAAACAAAGAATTTAAAAGGTTTTATTGCCTTTTCTTAAAAATCTATTTCAAAGATTTTGTTTATAACGATTTTCGATATATTCTTTAGTAAGTCTTAAACATCTATAGAAGCAGCTATAGATTTTTCGAAGAATTCATAAGCGATATTTTTTCCATACTCTTTAGTTCTTCTTAAACAGAAGAACTGGCAGGCTTTATGGATCTGCTGAGAAGGGAATTATACTTCCATACTCTTTAGTTCTTCTTAAACGCAAAAATATTCGAAGAGCATGGCTGGGGAATTGCAATTAAAGCTTCCATACTCTTTAGTTCTTCTTAAACCAGCAAGAAAAGTAGTTGAACTAATTTTAGCAAAATTAGATGACTTCCATACTCTTTAGTTCTTCTTAAACGAGAAAGCTCATGAAAGCTATTATAGATATATTAAAACAAACTTCCATACTCTTTAGTTCTTCTTAAACAAGTTATGTCCGATGAAAAAATATCTTTCAAAGAGCAATAGGAAAGCAATACTTCCATACTCTTTAGTTCTTCTTAAACAAACGTTGTGAAATGTATTGAAGAAATAGCGGTTGATGGAAGTGTACTTCCATACTCTTTAGTTCTTCTTAAACAATTGCTCTTTTGCATATGCTATATAATCACGCCATTGATTTCTTCCATACTCTTTAGTTCTTCTTAAAC
>JAWBAC010000034.1:0-3353 GCA_038997355.1 Candidatus Aenigmatarchaeota archaeon
GCAAAAAATTTTAATACTAAAGTATACTTTGTTTCTTCTCAAACACCTGAAGGAATACAATTCAAATCTTTTGGAGGCATTGCTGGATTTGCAAGATTTAGGTTAGAGTAATATCTAAAACTTTATAAGTCTCTATAGCCTTTAGCATTTCTTTCACTTCAATTTCTAATAAGCATCTATGACATCCGCCACCACAATATACTTTTTCTAATTCTAAGACTTTCGAATCAATAATAGTTTCTAATTTTTGTTTATGTGCAAAAGGAGGTAAAGAGCCGATATCATATCCACAAATCTCTTTTACTTCTTTTGCTTTTGCTAATCTAACTTCTTTAAATCCCAGCTTTTTAATTTTTTCAAAATCTATTTTATCTATGCCTCTTAAAATACAAATTATAGGCTTTTCATCGCAAATTAAAAGAATTGTTTTTATAACATTATTACCTACTAGTTTTATAGCATCTTCACTTTTCATTGTGCTTTCTTCGAATTTCAAAATTCTAGCATTTATATTGTTTTCTCTTAGAAATTTTTCTAAATGTTTTTCATTTAATAATTCACTCATTTAAAATATTTTTCTCTTTAATTATTAGTAGCTCTTTCGCCGGGGGTGGGATTCGAACCCACGCGGGCATACGCCCACCGACTTAGCAGGTCGGCGCCTTGGCCACTTGGCTACCCCGGCTTATAATTAAATAATAGTTAATCAAAATCAAAAAATTTTTTCTTTTTCTTATTATCATTATCGCTTTCGATATACATATCTGTACCTTTTTTACAACATTCAATTGCTGTTTTAAATTCTTCTATTATTTTACTGAAAAAGCTTTTTTGTTTCTTTTCTTTTTTCATTATAAACTATTCTATGCAACAATTTAATAAAGATTTGAAAGCTTGCTTAATTTTTTCTGAAAAACTTTTTGCTTTTTCTTCTTTTTCACTTTCAGATATTTCTTGTTCTAATTTTTCACTTTCTTTAACTTCTTTTTCTATATCTTTATCTTTTTTTATTTCTTCTTTAACTTCTTCAACATTAAACAATCCCAAATTTAAAGACCAAAATAATGTATAAGCAGTATATGCTTTGTTGAAAATTTCCATTGCTTTTTCTTTATTACCTTCGCTCAAAATTTTTGTTCCCACCTCTTCTAATCTCATAGTAGCAGATAATAAATGTTTGCTCATACACCAAGTTTCTGCGCCTTCTTCGACATTTTTTACTAATTCTTTCATAAGCTCTTTTCTCAAATTTCTTACTTCATTTAAAATATCTAAGTATTTTTTATTTCCCGTTTTAACTGCAGACATGAATGCGTGCTCCTCTATAGAAATTAAATTCATTACTGCAAAAGATAGATCTTCATCTCTAGAAATATCTAATTTAAATTTTTCGTCTTTTAACTTTTTTAGAATTTTTTCATATTTGTTTTGCAATTCTTTCCTTTTCATAAAGAATTATATTTTCAAGGCAAAATATAAAATTAAAGTTAATATTATGATAATTGCAGTAGGTATTATTGCAGATTGAAATGGAACAAAAACTTTTCCTTTGTTCATTTTTCTCAAATATTTATCTAACATTTCTGAAGCTAAGATCGCTAATATACCTAATACATTACCAAACAAAAATGCATCAAATATCCAATATTGTGGAACATAATTAATATAATTTAACGCATACATAGGATAATATGTTAAAAAGAAAAATGCAAAAAACAGAACGATTTTTCTAAACGGAAACCTAATTTTCTTTCTATCTAAAAATCTTATAAGGATTATGTATAAAGTCATTAACAAAGATCCAAACCACAAACCTATTATTACATCGCTTAATCCAAATTGCTTTGCCAATATACTTCCACCAACAAATAATGGAGGACAAATAGCTGGACAGACCATGTTACAACTTTTCTAAATAATTAATTATTGGATCATCTCCTAAAATACATTTTCCATTATGATATAAAAACGGAACTCCAATTTCATATTCTTTCAAACCACAAATTTTTGCAGCCTCAAAAAGTAATTTTGCATTTGTTTCATTGTAGTATACTTCTAATTTAATAATGTTTAATTTACTTTCTAATTCTGGCCTGTTTTTTAA
The DNA here is from genome assembly GCA_038997355.1 of Candidatus Aenigmatarchaeota archaeon. Classification (GTDB taxonomy): domain Archaea; phylum Aenigmatarchaeota; class Aenigmatarchaeia; order CG10238-14; family SpSt-28; genus JAHLMO01. The sequence goes on from JAWBAC010000034.1 coordinate 2,105, forward strand.
AGTTTGAAGAAGATTTTTACAATAAGGACATGTAGCACCCCAAAACAATACAGCTGTATTTTTATCTAAACTCCTTAAATCAACTATTTGATATTGTGAAATTTCAGAAGGAATTTGATAAGAAGATTTTGAAAAATAAAATGCAGATAATATTACTATAGATGCTATTATTAAAGCTAATGCTATTACCAAAACTCTTAAATTTAATTTAATTTTAACTTCTGACATAAATATAGAAGTTAATAAATATTTAAAAATTTATTTCTTTTAAAATAATGCGCCGGCCGGGATTCGAACCCGGGCTACCGGCTTGGAAGGCCGGTGTCCTGCCTCTAGACTACCGGCGCTTATAAATTTAGTTTTCAAAATTAAAAAATTTAAAATTAAGAAGCTTCTTCTGGCTTTGGAATTTCTTCTTTCAAACCTTTTCTTTTTCTAATCTCCAAAACAGTTTTTTCGAATAGTTCTTTTGGAATTTCTTCGTATGTAACTTCTATTATGCTATAAAACGCTCTTCCACTACTTACACTCTTTAATGCAGCATCTAATCCAAAGCTTTCGCTTACCGGAATTTTTGCAATTATAACTCCTGCGCCGCTTTCTTCTTTAATTTCTAATATTTGTGCTCTTCTCTTTTGAAGCTCGTTAGTAATATCTCCAACCAATTCGTATGGAACATCTATTCTTATTATTTGTTTTGGTTCGTATAATGTTGTTCCAGCTAATAACATTGCTTGTCTTATTCCCCATTTGAATGCTGGAATTATTTGTGCTGGGCCTCTATGTACTGGATCTTCATGCAATTCTGCATCAACAATTTTTACTTTTAATTTCATACAGGGCTCTCTAGCTAATGGGCCATCTTCCATAGCTTCTTCAAAAGCTCTAATAACCATTTCAATTACTTCGTTCATGAATTGAACTCCTTTTGTTAAATCAATTAAAACATTTTTGTTATGAATTGAGACTATATTTTTAGCATCTTCTCTATCCATTCCTAAGCTAATTAGTTTTTCAATTAGTTTTGGATCTTTCTTTGTCTTAAGATATAAGTGTTCTGGCAATTCTCCCCTTACAAATGCTTCATATACGCTATCTTCCAAAGGTTCTACAACTATATAAAATTTGTTGTGTTTATTCGGACTTTTTGCTTCTACTGGCGAAGGAGTTTTGCCTTTTACAACTTCTCTATAAACAACTATTGGATTAGAAACAATAATATCGAATCCCATTTCCCTTAATTTTCTTT
>JAWBAC010000035.1:0-3323 GCA_038997355.1 Candidatus Aenigmatarchaeota archaeon
TGAAATATTTGTTTGATACTTCTTCTATATTCGAGGCTATAAAAAAGAATAAAGTTAATATCTTGATAGATAACTATACAGTAGCTTATACTAAAATAGAATTAGGAAATGTGATAAGAAAACAATTCTTAGGCAAAATTATTTTTTAAAAAACTATTTATATTTTTATGAATGGAGAAAATAAAAAAATTGTAGATATAATTTTATCTCAAAAAGTTTTTACGAGAAATCAATTTAATTTGGTTTTGATCAGAGGAAAAAGTGGATTTGGAAAAACTTATACTACAATTTATTTAGCATTTAAGTATTTATCTAATTTCGATGAAACAATTGAAGAATTTATTCAAAAAAATTATGTTTCAAATGAAATAGATTTTTCAAACTTTTTTGATTTATATTTTTATAGTGCTAGTTGCTTGATTCTGGATGAAATTGACAGAATTTTCGAAAACTTACATAAAGATTTTTATAGAGTTTTGAACAGAATAAGAAAATTTTTCAATAAGCCTATTTTCATAATTACCCATAACATTGGGGATTTAATTAGATATAACAGAAGCTTTAGATATATTATTCGATACATTATTAGTTTTTATGCTCCAAAAACTTTTAAAGTTTATGAATATGTTGAAACATTAAGCTTTATTCCAAATATGAATATAAATTTTATTGGAGTGAAGTTAAAAAAATTAGAATATGGAAAATATGTTTTAGATGCACTAAGAGTTAATATTCCATACGAGTTATTGGAAAGAATTAAAAAAGTTATTGAGGAAAAAGAAAATAAATCGAAACTTTATTATTTAGAAAAATTTAAAGAAGAATTAAAAAAATTATGAGTGATCCATTCATTAGGTTTTATTTGCAAATAATTTTCAAGATAATGAATGAACAATTAATTTCAATCTACAATAAACAAAATTTAAGTATTTTCGATATTATTTTAGCCAAAGAGGTGGAGTTAAACATGTTTAAAAGATTATGCTATTTTTTGATAAATTATTTTCAAAAATCAAATGCTGACTTGATTCATTTAGAAAACAAAATAAATGAAGAATACAATGTAAGTTTGTATGATTTACAAATAGCTCCAGAAAACATGAAAAATGAAATTTTAAATCAAATTTTGCAAAAGTACGAAATGTTAATAAACATTTACATTTCAAAAATTGCCTTAATGCTTTCTGAAGAATTTAGAAAAATAAGAGTGTCTGATTTTAGTTAAGTTAATATATATTAACATTACATTATTATTATGATATTTGCCACTAAAAAAGATAGAGAGGAAGAGGAAGAATTAGCAGAAAAGAAAGAAGTTTTTATTCCAGCAAAAGCTTCTGATATTTTAGACATTAATTTCGAATTATTACAAATCGAAGCTTCTTTAAAAAGCGGAGAGTTAATTTATGATTCAAATAAAAAATCTTGGATTTTAAAGCCTGGACCAAAAGAAAGTTGGTTTTTGAATGATTTAGGCATTCAAAAAATAAAAAGTATTTTCAGAAGTTTTCTAATTCCAAAAATTCATAGCATTTCGATTTTAGATGACACTGAAATTGGAAATTTGGCTTTTGAATTTTATTTTCATGTTTTAATTCATTTGTATGAAAACTATAAAGATTATGAAATAAAAAAATATAGTGATGTTTTTCTAGTGGCTTGGAGTTTGTTTGAAAAATACATGTTAATACTAAAAAGAAGTAGACAAGGCATCGGTTTTTTGAAGCTGGGATATGTTCCAAGCACTCAATAAATTACTTAGTGGAAGGAAAGTTAAAGTAATCTTGCTCGAAAAGTTAGGTAGCGGTTTAGATGTTAAAATTTTGCCTGGAAAAATTTATTTCGATAATGAAAAACTAAATTGGTTTTTGTATATTAAAAAAATAAATGTAACTATTCCTTTGCCTAGTAAATTAGAAAAAGATAATAAAAAAGAATTGGATTTAAGCTTTATTTATAACGACAAAATTTTTGTTTTAAGAGAAGGTTTAGATAAGTTTTCTTTATTAAAATTTAACGAAAAAGAAAAAGATTTTGAAAGTTTTGATTTACCTCCAAGCTTTTTAGTAGTTAGTGAATTACTAAAAGCTAGAGAAATAGCTACTAGAAAAAGTTTTTTTGAAAAGTATATGCCCATTATTTCATTTGTAATTGGAATTATAATTATTATTGTTTCATTATTTGCAGGAATTCAAGCACTTCAAAATTTCTTAAATATTGATGTTTTAAAAGAATTAGTAAATTCTTTAAAAGAATTAACAGAAACGTTGAAAAATATTCAAACAATTCAACAAACTCCAATACCTTCTTCTCCTTTAATTACTAAATAAAGTTTAGTTTGTTAAACTAATCTTTTAATAAATCAAAACGAAACGTTTGTTAACAAAACTATATATACCCCTATTTTTCTAACTTCAATTATGGTAATACAAAATCTTGCTTCCTTAGTACTAAATATAGTACTAATAGCGATATTGATAGGAGTAGGCTATACAATCTTAGGAAACTTTCAAGCAACTTTACAGCAACAAAATCAAACAGTAGCTGCTCAAAATGTGCAGAATACTGGTAATGCACTAAATCAAGTAGTTGCATGGATTCCAACAATAATCATAATAGTAATAGCAGTTTCAATAATTGGTTTAGTAGTTGGAGCATTCGGAAGAAGAAGAATGTAATTTCAGCAATTTAAGCCAATTTTCCTTTTCCTTTTTATTTCTTTTTTTAAATCTTCTTCAAAAATTAATAAATTTGCTAGTTCTTCGCTTATTTGTACTATACTTTTGTCTAGTTCTTCACTTAATTTTTTTAAAATTTTATATAAATTTTCACTTACCCTTATTAATTTTGTTTTTTTCATTTCGATTTTCTAATTATTATTCCTAAAGTTCCTAAGATGTCAAAAAGTACTATTAAAAACATTAAAACAAAAAAGACATATGTTAAATAATGTAGTGTTTGACTTGCTAAATCTTTATTAATCATTAAAGTAAAGCTAATTCCAATTAAAAAAAATCCTAAATAAAAAAATATTCTTCTTACATATTGATTAAAATTTTGAGTGCTTAAAAATAATAATCCAATGCCTAATATTATCAATTCCAACATAAATATTTAGTAGATTAAAATATATTTATGCATACAATATTAAAGTTTTGGATTTTTTTAGTTTTTTCTTTAGTTTTATCTATAAGTTTTTCTCAATCATGGCTTTCTGGCTGGCTATACAGAATTCCAATAACAATTAAAGAAAATTCAGGAAATACTTTAACTGATTATCAAGTTTTAATAACAATAAATACTCAGAACTTAATTTCTCAAGG
>JAWBAC010000036.1:0-3067 GCA_038997355.1 Candidatus Aenigmatarchaeota archaeon
TTAAAAATCCTCAAAATTGTTAATTAACAATCTTATTTATGCGGGGGTGGCCGAGCGGACAAAGGCGGCAGGCTCAGAACCTGCTGGCTTAGTGCCGTCGTGGGTTCAAATCCCACCCCCCGCAATTGTTCTTCAAAGATTATTTCGAAAGGAATTAAAATTAAAAAATCTAATTATTTTTTGAAAATTCAAATAATTTCTTTACCAATAAACTACCTTTATTCAAACCATGAAATTGGGATACTATATAGAAAGCATCTCTTTTATCTCTTAAAATGTTTATATATGTATTTTTATCTTCAAATTCTTTCTTTATTCTTTCTAATTCATCTACTTGATAAAAAGCATTTATCTTTTTTATTTCCTCTGATAAATTTCTCTTTATCAACTTTCTCTCAAAATTAAATATGTTATATAGCTCTTTCTCTGTATATAGATTATAAGTATATGTTTTTCTTTCAAAAATCCTAAATCTACCCATTTCCTCTTCTTTAAGTTTTTCAGCAATTTCTCTCCTTAAATTATATCTTTTATGAGAAGGCCCGAATCCATCAAACCCAACAAATATTGTCAAAAAATCTCTTGCTGGGATATGTTTCTTACTTTTACTTATTCTTCCGCTAAATGTATTAAAAGCGTAAAAAAGTACTGTGTCATACTCTTTGATTAAATATTTTTTAATCTTAAATAAATTAGAAACTTGACTTCTCATCATTTCAATATGCTTCCCACCAAAATCGATTACAAATGAGTTGACATTAAATTTGCTAATATATATATTAAAAATTTCTTCTAAATGTCGTCCAGCTAGATTAAATATAGGAACATAACCCAAGATATTTTCCTCTTTTTCTATAAAAGTTTGATAAATTTGATAAACTTTATTTATGTTATAATATAGTATGTTAAAAACTTGTTCATATTTGTCCAGTTTCGAAATAGAAGAAGAATAAGGTATACATACTAGATTATCATTTACTAAACTTTCAAAATTCAAAATATGAAGAAGATTCTCTAATTCTCTTTCTTTTGGGAACCCATCAGTTATATCAAAAATAAACAGATTAAAATTATCTTTCAATATTTTAGATGTTATTTTTTTGTATAAAATTTCTGAGTTTCTTTGAGAAATCGAAATGTTCCTTATATCATCTAAAGAAAAGCGTTGAAAAACTTCACCTATTACATTCTCTCTAGCAATAATTCTTTCAGAATGTTCTTTCTGAGTTTTAGAAATTCCTCTAAAAGGTGTTATTAATGTTGAAATATGACTTCTAATCTCCAGAATTTGGAAATTTAGTTCTTCATTAAAGTTTTTTCTAAAAAATTTCACCATAAATTATATAAGTCTAAAAACTAATTAAAATATGGATGTAAAAAACAAAATGCCAGATATTATCGAAGAATTGTCAGAAACTAAAAAACTAATAATATTATTATTGGGTATAAATAACTTTGAGCCCATTTTAAATGGTCTTAGACTGCAAAAATTATTATTTTATTTTGCCTTAGTAGCATCTGAAAACGAAGAAGAAAAAAGGGAATTGTTAGAATATTTTAATTTTTATCCTCACAAGGCAGGACCATATAGTGAATATGTAGAGCAAGAACTTGAAGAATTAGCAAAATATGGAGTAGTAGAATATAATCTAAGTGACAAAAGATTTGAAATGATAAGACTAACCGAAAAAGGAAAAGAGATTTTCTATAAAATATTAAGTGTTTCTTCTAGAAAACTCGTAGCAATACTGCAAGATATAAAAGAGCTTTTAAATGATCGAGAAATAACTGATTTAGACATCCTAACTCTAATATATGACTTAGATAAAGAATATGTAATGAAATCGAAGTGGGTCGAAAAAGTTGAAAGAAATAGAGTTCAAACAGCTATAAAACTTTATAAAAAAGGGAAAATAAGTTTAGAAAGAGCGTCAGAAATAGCTGGTCTAAAAGTTTCGGAGTTAAAACAATATCTTAGAAAAAATATTTGATTTCTTGTCTTTGGGTTGTAAACATTTTATATATTATTTTATATATTTTTATCACATATGTCACATCTATATATTGTTTTAGACTCATCCGTATTAATTAATCTACTTTTTGTAAGCACTAAATTGCAAAAAATTTTAGATTATATAATTGAAGTAACAAAAAAAGAAAATTCGAAAATAGTTATATCAGATATTATATTTTATAAAGAAATTATTGATAAAAAACAAATATTTCTCCTGAATTACTTAATAGATAATGAAATTGTTTTTGTTAAACATGTTAACAGAGAACATATAGAAAAAATAAGACGTGAATACTCCTTCAGGCTGGGTGTAGGAGAAATCTCTGTTTATATTTTGGTAAAAGATTTTTTAAACTCTAATAAATTATCTGTGGGTTTTTCGAACGATAAACTATTTTTTAAAAAATTTGAAAAAGAAATTCCACTACTACACGGAATATGGTTTTATTGTCGTATGTTATCTTTAAATTTGATTGACGAACTTGAATTAGATATGATAATAAAGATTGCTAATGAGGATATGAGGTTAACAAGCAAGGATCTTAAATTTTTTAAAGACGAATATACTCAAAAAAGTAAAATTTCGCTCCAAGAATTTGTAGCAGAATATATAAAGACAAAAATGAATAAAATTAAATAGTAAGTTAAATAGTTTATCTACTCTAAATTATTCTTCAAAACTCCTTTCAAAAAGAACTTCTATTTCTTTTAGACTTAATCCTTTAAGCATCAAATAATTAATTTGCTCTTCTTCCATTCTAACTGTTTTTGATGAGTGAAATGCTTTAGAGTTACTATTTTTAACATCTAAAATTGGAAAAGAGATTACATTCGCATTTTCTTTCAACAAAAATAATTTATCCATATAACCGACAGAATTTACTGAATTTTCATCTATAAAAATAACTCCAATAGAAACTAAACTCTTTTCAACCACACTCCTAACCTTTGAAGATATATCAGAATTTTCAAAAGGCATTAGCCTAAAATAATGATATGCTTCTTTAACTTTACCATAAACTAAATATTCAACATTTCCTTTTCCATAAACTT
>JAWBAC010000037.1:0-2692 GCA_038997355.1 Candidatus Aenigmatarchaeota archaeon
GAAACGTTCCAGCAGGTGTTGGTAGCGAGGGAGTAGTAAAACTTTCCGCAAGCCAAACGTATGAGGTATTAAAATATGGAGCCAAATGGGCAGTAGAAAATGGATATGGAGATGAAAAAGATTTAGAGTATATAGAAGATAATGGTTGTGAAGAAGCCAATGCTCAACCAGAATTTGTTTCTCAAAAGGCAATAGAAAGAGGGATGCCACAATTAGGAACTTTAGGTTCAGGAAATCATTTCTTAGAAATTCAGGTTGTTGACAAAATTTTTGATAGAGAAATAGCAAAAACTTTAGGAATAGAAAGAGAAAATCAAGTTGTTGTTATGATTCATACTGGCTCTAGAGGTTTGGGTCATCAAGTTGCGAGCGATTATTTAGAAATTATAGAAAGAGAGTTTAAAGATCTAATAAGAAAATTGCCAGATAGACAATTAGCATACGCTCCAAGTGGAACAAAAGTTTTTGAAAGATATCTTGGTGCAATGTTCTCAGCTGCGAATTATGCTTTTGCAAACAGACAAATGATAACTCATTGGGTAAGAGAGAGTTTTGTTAGAGTTCTTAAAATGCCTTTAGAAGAGATTGGATTACAAATAGTCTATGATATACATCATAACATGGCAAAGCTAGAAGAACATAAAGTGGATGGAGAAAAGAAAAAACTATTAGTTCATAGAAAAGGCGCTACAAGGGCTTATCCGCCACATAGCCCATATATACCAAAAGCTTATGAAAAAGTAGGTCAGCCAGTATTAATTCCGGGAAGTATGGGAACTGCTAGCTATATTTTAGTTGGTGTAGAAACAGCCGAAAAAACTTTCTATTCGTCTGCACATGGTAGTGGAAGAGTAGCATCTAGAGCTGCTATGATGAGAAAGTATAGTTATCAAGATGCGGTTAAGTTAATAGAATCTAAGGGCATATTAATAAAATCTACAACAAAAGAAGGTGTAATAGAAGAATTACCAGAGGCATATAAGAATGTTGATGAAGTTGTTTTAACAACAGAAAAAGCTGGAATAAGTAAGATTGTTGTTAGGTTTAGACCTATAGCAGTTGTGAAGGGCTGATGAGAATATTTGTATTAGCTGCTAGAGCTGCATATAATTATTATGATTTTGATGTTGAAAGATTAGAAGAATATGGAAGATTTGATATTATTGTTCAAAGTTTAATACAAGCTGTTTGTGTTAGTAGAGAGTATAGAAAAGATGTGATTTTCTATGCTATTCTTTCTCGGCCAAATAGACCTATTTCTTTAGAAGTGATTTCAGAGAAAATTAAAGGAATATTGCCTAATGAAAAGCATTTTGCTGAAAAGATAAAAGAAAATTTAGAAAAATATTATAAAAAACGCGATTTAGATGATGGATTTAATTTTTATGAAATGGATTTAATACCTCTTCTAAGATTTATAAAACAAAAATATAATCCAAATTTTTTTGTTTTGCATGAAAAAGGCGAAAATTTAGAAAGAGATTATTTGAGCGAAAATAACTGCTTTATATTGGGCGATCATATAGGTTTATCTAAAAAAGTCGAAGATTTTATTATTAGAGAATTTAACGCGAAAAAGATAAGTTTGGGTTCTGTATCTTATCTGACTTCAACATCTATCGCTATAATTAATTTCCTATTGGATAAATTTACTCTATAATTTTTTCCTTAAAAGAAAAATTTATAGAATTGTTTTTTATATCTTAGAAGATTTTATAGAATAAATTTATATATTTTAAGAAATAATTTTATGAAAGATAAAATTGTACCTAGAAAGTTAGAAAGTCATATCCTAAAGTTTTTAGAAAGAAAAGAAATTATAGGTATAAGAGGACCTAGACAAGCGGGCAAAACAACACTTTTAAAAAGTATAATGAATAAAATTGAAGGAGATAAAGTTTTAATAGATATGTATTTTTCCGATCTAAGAGAAGAATTTGAAAGAAGACCTTTAGAGTTTATTAAAAGATTCAAAAAAGATGGAAGGCTTTATCTTTTTCTTGATGAAATTCAAAAGTGCGAAAATGCCGGAGAAAGTTTAAAGGTTATATATGATAACTTTCCTGATATAAAGATTTTTATTTCTGGTTCATCTTCTTTAGAAATTAAGACAAACATTCTACCTCATTTAGTGGGAAGAATATTTCTTTACGAACTTTTAACTTTCGATTTTTATGAATTCATACTTTATAAAGATGATAGCTTAGCAAAAATTTTGCAAGAAAAACAAAATTCTTTTAGAAACTTTTTAGAAGGTAAAGATGAATTAGAGGAACCTTCTTTCATTTCTGAATTTAATAGATATTTGAATGAATATTTAATATTTGGTGGATATCCTGAGGTTGTTAAAGCTTCTACACAAGAAGAAAAAATCCAAATTCTTAGGAATATATACATTACTTGGCTAGAGAAAGATATAGTAAACTTTTTTAATATTCTTGAGACTTCGAGTTTTGAAAATTTAGTAAGATATTTGTCTTCGAAATTAGGAAACATAATTTCGATATCTTCAATTTCTTCTGATTTAAGGATTTCATATAAAAAGGTTTTGAGATATATAGAAGCATTAAAAAATAGCTATATTATAGGTATATTAAAACCTTTTTACAAAAACTTAGTTACAGAGATTAAAAAAGCTTTTAAAATATACTTTTTAGATTTAGGATTAAGGAATAGTGTTTTAAACAATTTT
>JAWBAC010000038.1:0-2691 GCA_038997355.1 Candidatus Aenigmatarchaeota archaeon
AAAATTGTTTAAAACACTATTCCTTAATCCTAAATCTAAAAAGTATATTTTAAAAGCTTTTTTAATCTCTGTAACTAAGTTTTTGTAAAAAGGTTTTAATATACCTATAATATAGCTATTTTTTAATACCTCTATATATTTTAAAACTTTTTTATACGAAATCTTTAAATCAGAAGAAATTGAAGATATCGAAATTATGTTTCCTACTTTTGAAGACAAATATCTTACTAAATTTTCAAAACTCGAAGTCTCAAGAATATTAAAAAAGTTTACTATATCTTTCTCAAGCCAAGTAATGTATATATTCCTAAGAATTTGAATTTTTTCTTCTTGTGTAGATGCTTTAACAACCTCAGGATATCCACCAAATATTAAATATTCATTCAAATATCTATTAAATTCAGAAATGAAAGAAGGTTCTTCTAATTCATCTTTACCTTCTAAAAAGTTTCTAAAAGAATTTTGTTTTTCCTGTAAAATTTTCGCTAAGCTATCATCTTTATACAATATGAATTCGTAAAAATCGAAAGTTAAAAGTTCGTAAAGAAATATTCTTCCTACTAAATGAGGTAGAATGTTTGTTTTAATTTCTAAAGAAGATGAACCCGAAATAAAAATCTTTATATCAGGGAAATTGTCATATATAACCTTTAAACTTTCTCCGGCATTTTCGCATTTTTGAATTTCATCAAGAAAAAGATAAAGCTTTCCATCTTTTTTGAATCTTTTTACAAAATCTAAAGGTCTTCTTTCAAATTCTTCTTTTAGATCAGAAAAATACATATCTATTAAAACTTTATCTCCTTCAATTTTATTCATTATACTTTTTAAAAGTGTTGTTTTACCTGCTTGCCTTGGCCCTCTTATACCTACAATTTCTTTTCTTTCTAAAAACTTTAAGATAAGACTTTCTAACTTTCTTGGTACAATTTTATCTCTCATAAAATTATTCTTAAAAAATATAAATTTATTCTATAAAATCTTCTAAAATATAAAAAACAATTCTATAAATTTTTCTTTTAAGGAAAAAATTATAGAATAAATTTGTCTAATAAAAAATTGATTATAGCGATGGATGTTGAGGTCAGATAAGATACAGAACCTAAACTTATCTTTTTTGCATTGAATTCTCTAATAATAAAATCTTCAACTTTTTTAGGCAAACCAATATGATCACCCAATATAAAGCAGTTATTTTCACTCAAATAATCTTTTTCTAGATTTTCACCCTTTTCATGCAAAACAAAAAAATTTGGATTATACTTTTGTTTTATAAATCTTAGGAGAGGTATTAAATCCATTTCATAAAAATTAAATCCAGCATCTAAATCGCGTTTTTTATAATATTTTTCTAAATTTTCTTTTATCTTTTCAGCAAACTGCTTTTCATTAGGTAAAATCCCTTTAATTTTCTCCGATACTATTTCTAAAGAAATTGGTCTATTTGGTCGAGAAAGGATAGCATAGAAAATCACATCTTTTCTATACTCTCTACTAACACAAACAGCTTGTATTAAACTTTGAACAATTATATCAAACCTTCCATATTCTTCTAATCTTTCAACATCAAAATCATAATAATTATATGCAGCCCTAGCAGCTAATACAAATATTCTCATTAGCCCTTCACAACTGCTATAGGTCTAAATCTAACAACAATCTTACTTATTCCAGCTTTTTCTGTTGTCAAAACAACTTCATCAACATTCTTATATGCTTCTGGCAATTCTTCTATTACACCTTCTTTTGTTGTAGATTTTATTAATATGCCTTTAGATTCCATTAACTTAACTGCGTCTTGATATCTATATTTTCTCATCATAGCAGCTCTAGATGCAACTCTTCCACTGCCATGAGCAGATGAATAGAAAGTTTTTTCTGCCGTTTCCACACCAACTAAAATATAGCTAGCCGTTCCCATACTTCCTGGAATTAATACTGGCTGGCCCACTTTTTCATAAGCTTTTGGTATATATGGGCTATGTGGCGGATAAGCCCTCGTAGCGCCTTTTCTATGAACTAATAGTTTTTTCTTTTCCCCATCCACTTTATGTTCTTCTAGCTTTGCCATGTTATGATGTATATCATAGACTATTTGTAATCCAATCTCTTCTAGAGGCATTTTAAGAACTCTAACAAAACTTTCCCTTACCCAATGAGTTATCATTTGTCTGTTTGCAAAAGCATAATTCGCAGCTGAGAACATCGCACCAAGATATCTTTCAAAAACTTTTGTTCCGCTTGGAGCATATGCTAATTGTCTATCTGGCAATTTTCTTACCAAATCTTTAAACTCTCTTTCAATAATTTCTAAATAATCACTCGCAACCTGATGACCCAAACCTCTAGAGCCAGTATGAATCATAACAACAATTTGATTTTCTTTTTCTATTCCTAAAGTTTTTGCTATTTCTCTATCAAAAATTTTGTCAACAACTTGAATTTCCAAGAAATGATTTCCCGAACCTAAAGTTCCTAATTGTGGCATTCCTCTTTCTATTGCCTTTTGAGAAACAAATTCTGGTTGTGCATTGGCTTCTTCGCAACCATTATCCTCTATATATTCTAAATCTTTTTCATCTCCATATCCATTTTCTACTGCCCATTTGGCTCCATATTTTAATACCTCATACGTTTGGCTTGCGGAAAGTTTTACTACTCCCTCGCTACCAACACCTGCTGGAACGTTTC
>JAWBAC010000039.1:0-2572 GCA_038997355.1 Candidatus Aenigmatarchaeota archaeon
CATTATGTGTCTCTCTTTTTCAATCATTTCAGCAATTCTCTCTTTAACAACTTGTGATGGAGTTTTTGGAGTTGTATCAATCTGACTAAAACCAAAAATATCCCAACTACCTAAAAATTGCCCAACGTTTTTTATACCGCTTTTTATTGGTCCTTCAACAAAATCTGGTAAGGCACTTAATGCATATTCCCAACCCTTACTACTTAAAAATGTATGCGCATGTAGAAGCACTTTTTCTTGTGGTTTAGCTGATTCATAAATTTTTTCTGCTATTTGTTGAGATGTAGTTTGTACTGATTGTGCAGTTGAAGTTTGTTGTTGTGGTTTAGCTGATTCATAAATTTTTTCTGCTATTTGTTGAGTATATGGATTTACTGTTTGAGGTTTAGATTGAAATGGATTGTATGATAGTGTAGATTGTGTTGACGTTTGAGTTGAAGGTGGAGTAACTAAAACAGTTTGTTGTTTAGTAGTATCCTCATATCCTATTACTTTTCCTTTTTCATCCACTATAACCTTTGCATCCTTGGGTATAATAGCTGGACCTGATGGTGTAGAAACTACTTGTGTGTTTGGATTAAATGGATTTACCTGCCCCTGCTGAGATTTATTAAATGGATTGTAAAAATTGCTCATATTCCAAACAGGAATTTTCTTATTTGTTCAGAGTGATATAAACTAAAAGGTTGGTGTAAATAATCATTTACTTCATCAACTTTTTGTTCAATCAAATTAACTAAATGTTGTGGTAAATGTTTAAGTGCTATAGCTCTTATTTGTTGTAAATACGTATGTTGTGGCATACCATGTAATCTCTTTATCGCTAGTTCATGAAACCTTTTTATTATTGGAACTGCACTTTTTGCATGTTTATGAGCTAATATGTATAGAACGTTAAATCTACCGTTTACTGTTTGAACATCAGCTTTTATTAATTCTCCTTTTTTTCTCGTTAACAATTGCAAATTTGCTAAATCGTATGCGAGCGCATATGCAATAGCAAGAATTTCTGTTTTAGTGTCAACTTTTCCTTGAACAGGAATTTTTGCAACGCTATTTTTTCCAGCATAAACATTCATATTATTTTTAAAAGATGTAGTAATGTTTTAATTGTTTATCTTTTATAAAATTTATAAATTAAATTGTAATATCTAAAACAAGTTTTCTTCTTTTTGTTAATAATAATTTTATTAATTCTCTTATTATTTCATCTATACTTTTATTTTCAGTAGTTAAATCATTATCGTTACTATTAGCACTTTTTAATATCTTATAGCACATTTTAATAAGTTTTTCATATCTCAGATATGCATCTTCATGCGAAATGTTTGTGTTCTGAAAAGCTAATAATGCGCTTTTTATGTGTAGCCATGCAAGTCTTAGAACTACATCGTTTTGTTGATCAATAATTTCATCAATTTCAATTTGCAATTTTTTCAAATCTTCAGTCATATTAAATTTCTTTCTTTGAGTTCATCCAAAAATGCTTTATAAAATATTTCTTTAAACTCCTTTTTCGTTAAATTAAACATTCTCATTATTATCTCTTGCTTTTCTTTTGTGAAGTAAACGCCTTTTTTTTCACTAAAACTTGCCATGTTTTTTATCATGTTAAAAACCTCATCGTTTTTAAGAATATTTTTATCAAATGTTTCTCCTAATTCTTGTTTTAAAGCATGCTCTAATTTTTCAAATTTTTTGCGTAGAATTTGAGATTTAGCCTCAACTATATTTTTATGATATTTTTTTAATAGTTCATTATCTTCAAATAACAAAACTTTTGTTTTTGCTTGGATTATTAAATCACAAGTGTTAATTGTTAATTTTTTAATATAAAGTTTATCATCTGTTAAATTATAAAATGTTTCATATATTTTTATTCTTCTATATCCTTCACTATCTATATAAACATATATTAAATATTTTACAGTTTTTCTTAATGCTTTATCTACATCTCTTATATCTTGACTATTTATAAAAATAATACCACAATTATTGGAATTTTCATATTTTATCTGTCGTATAGTTGCATTAACTTCTGTGATTATTCTGTTAAGGAAATTTTGCCATGTGCGTGCGCTCACCAAAAAACGCGCCTCGTCTATTCCAATCGTATAATAATTACTCCTAATCCAATTTTCAATCTTTTTTCCATACTCAAGTGGTGTATATATAATTTGCTGGTTAATATCAAAATTAAATTCTTTTCCTTCTTTAGCGCATGCATATTTTTCAAATAAATACATAAGTTTTAACATAATTGTACTTTTTCCTGCGCCAGATTGACCCATAATAAAAACTATAAGTGTCGTTTTCTTTTGCTCTTCATACCACTTTTCAAAAAGACTTTCAAGAAATTTATTACCTAATAATTTTTCAGCATCTTTCAATTTTATTATCATAATAATTATTATATTAAATATGTTTGAAAAAACTTAAACTTTACTATATGCTACGACAAAAGTATCATTTTGTCGCAAGAATGTATAGAAAATGAGAAAGTTTATAGTTAAAAAAAGAAAAAAGAAAGAAAGAGGAATTAAGCAGGTACAAGAGTAGCTAATAACGTTCT